>JAQIBK010000043.1 GCA_027859125.1 Actinomycetota bacterium
CGTCACCGGTGGCGCCTCGGGCGCCGACGGTTCATCGGGACTCGTCGGCGCAGCAACATCCTCTGCATCCTTCGGCTCATCAGGAACCTCTGCGTCATCGTCTGTCTTGGGAGGTGCCGCCTCGGCTTCGGCAGTTTCCTGGGCCAGATACTCGTCCCACTGGTCGCCGAGCAGTGCCACCAGCTCATCTTTGTCCACGGTTTCGCGCTCGACCAGAACAAGCGCTATCAGATCAAGCTGGGCACGGTTCCCTGTCAGAATGTCTCGCGCGGTATCGAAGGCCTCGTCGATCAGCCGACGAATCTCCTTGTCGATCTCATACGCGATCTCAGGACTGTAGTCAGCGTTGGCCGAGAAATCACGACCAAGGAAGACCTCGTGACTGGCCTCGCCGAACGTCTGAGGCCCGAGCTTCTCGCTCATGCCATAGCGAGTGACCATCTGCTTGGCCATCTTGGTCGCACGTTCGATATCGTTACTCGCACCGGTGGTGATGTCACCCATCGCCAGTTCCTCGGCAACACGCCCGCCCAAGAACATAGCGAGATTGTCGAGCATCTGCTGACGCGAAGTGAGAAAGCGATCCTCGTTCGGCATCGAGAGCGTGTAGCCCAGCGCCTGCCCGCGCGCGATGATGCTTATCTTGTGAACCGGATCCGTATTCTTGAGCTTGTGACCGACAAGAGCGTGACCCGCTTCGTGGTAGGCGATGGTCTTCTTCTCCTCGTCGGAGATGAGCCTGCTCTTGCGCTCGGGACCAGAAACTACACGCTCGATAGCCTCTTCGAGCTCATCCATGTCTATGCGCTTCTTGCCATGACGTGCGGCGAGCAGAGCGGCCTCATTGACCAGGTTGGCCAGATCGGCACCGGTGAAGCCCGGAGTGCGCGAAGCCAAGACGCTGAGTTCGATACCCTCGGCCAGTGGCTTGCCGCGCGTATGGATCTTGAGGATGCCCTCGCGCCCCCGCTTGTCGGGACGGTCCACGACGATCTGACGATCGAACCGGCCGGGACGCAGGAGCGCCGGATCCAAGATGTCCGGACGGTTGGTGGCCGCGATGAGGATAACGTTGTCCTTGATATCGAAACCGTCCATCTCGACCAACAGCTGATTGAGGGTCTGCTCGCGCTCATCGTGCCCGCCACCGAGACCGGCACCACGCTGACGACCGACTGCGTCGATCTCGTCCATGAATATGATACAGGGCGCAGCGGTCTTGGCCTGCTCAAAGAGATCACGCACGCGACTCGCACCCACGCCGACGAACATCTCCACGAAATCAGAACCTGAGATCGAGAAGAATGGCACAGCCGCCTCGCCCGCGACAGCGCGAGCCAGCAGCGTCTTTCCGGTGCCTGGAGGGCCTACGAGGAGAACACCTCTGGGGATCTTGGCGCCCAGAGCCAGGAACTTGCCCGGATTGGCAAGGAAATCCCTGATCTCCTCGAGTTCCTCGATTGCCTCATCCGCGCCTGAAACGTCCTTGAACGTGATGCGGGGTTGATCACGTGTCATGCGTTTGGCTTTGGACTTGCCGAACGACATGACCTTGGAGTTCCCTCCCTGCATCTGGCTCAGGAAGTAGACCATTACGCCGACGAGCAGAAGTATCGGCAACAAGTTCAGGAGCAGCGCTCCCCATGAGAATCCCGTCTGCGGATCGACCTCGTAATCAACCTCCGGGTGATCCGCCAGCAGCACACTGAGCGTATCCGGACCCATGAAAGTAGAGGTGAAGGGTGTCTGACTGTCCTCACCGCCCTCTATGTCGGACTCTTCGACATAGTAGAACCCCTCGAGCTCACCCGCCTGCAACAGAACGGTCACCGAGGCCATGCGGCCATCGTCAAGCGCGCCTATGAACTCACTTGTATTGAGCTCCGTTGGAGCGTCGGGCGCCGCCACACTGCTTGCAACGAAATACACAAGTGCCGCAAGTAGCGCCAGATAGAGCAGTACCTGTCTCAGATTCCTGTTCACGCGATCCTCTCCTTAGCGGGGATCGGGATTCAGTCGGTGTAGATCGCCGGCTTCAATACGCCAATATACGGCAGATTGCGATAGCGCTCTGCATAGTCCAAACCATAGCCCACGACAAACTCGTCGGGAACCTCAAACCCGATGTACTTACACGAGATAGGTACCCGCTGCTTGCCATCCTTGCTGAGCAGCGTGCAGACCTCGAGACTCTTGGGCTTTCGGCTCGCAAGATTCTTGAGCAGATACTTGAGAGTGAGGCCCGTGTCGAGGATATCCTCGACCACCAGAACGTGACGTCCTTCGATATCTTCTTCCAAGTCCTTGATGATGCGCACCACTCCGGACGATTTCGTGGACGAGCCGTAACTGGACACCGCCATGAAATCGATCTCAATGGGCGATGATATCTGCCTGGAAAGGTCCGCGATGAACAACGCTGCTCCGCGCAGAACGGCGATCATGAGAACCGGCTCGTCACCATAGTCCCCACTTATCTGGGCACCTATCTCTGCGATACGCTCCCGGATTCGCTCCTCCGTCAGAACGATCTCCTGAATATCGCTGTGCATCTGCACACCCATCCCTTCGCTCAAAGTTGATTCCGGCGCCTCGAGCGCGCCGGGTGACACTCAGTGCCTCCAAGTGAGCCGCAGCGCGTTTCGCGTTCCGGGCCCCACCTTGTGGATCTCACTCATTCTCACGCCCGCAAGCCAGACGATGCGCTCACGATCTCGCACAACAGGCACGCGATCCCTCTGTCGGCGCGGCACCTTCGTGTCCACCAGGATGTCGGAGAGCTTTCGGCTCCCTTTCATACCCAGCGGCTGCATCCGGTCACCTGGTCGAATCCAGCCGGCGACGAGATCGCCGACCACCGTATCAGCATCGATCACGATGCTGTCAGGTCCACCGGTCCGATCAGTCGGATCCGCCCGTTGCACCAGGATCTCTCCATCACCAACTGGCGTGATTCCGTCCGAATCGAGCAGGACGGGCGCCAGAGACTGCGGATCATCCCCCGTGCGAGAGACGACCATTCTACCGTACTCGGAATACGCCCGCAGACCCTCCGGGAGATCTCTTGCGAAACCCTCTGAAGCAAGCCCGTCGACCAGTGCCTCGATATGATGCGACTCCAACCGAGATGCCTCAGGAAATGCATCCAGCAGAGCCGTACGCACGGTACGTCTCGCCATCGGCCGCGACAACGTGATCATCATCGATCGCTCGAAGCGTACCTCGGAATCCTGACACTCCACGAAATCTCCGGAGAACGCCTGCGCCATATCCGCCAGAAGGTCGTCCTCGTCGGCCAGAAGGTCGATAGTGCGTGAGAGAGTTGTGGAGAAAGAAGGGTTGATCGACTCGAACACGGGCACGAGGTCGTGTCTGACGAGCGAGCGAAGTCTGGAAGTGTCGGCATTCGTGGCATCCTCACGCCATCGATGACCCCCAGCCTCAAGATAAGCGACCACATCCGATCGGCGGGCGCCCAGGATCGGGCGAACGATCCGATCCCTGGTGGGTCGAAGCGACGTCAGTCCGCCCGCTCCTGCGCCTTTGGCCACACGCATGAGGAACGTCTCCACCCTATCGTCGAGTGTGTGGCCAACGGCGACGCGGCCGGATGGCCGCGGGGCGCCCAACATGTCGCAGCGGGCATCGATCTCCTCGGCGGCAAGGCGGTAGCGCACCTGTCTTCCGGCGTCTTCGAGGTTGAGGCCGTGCTCTTGGGCGAACGCAGCCACATCGTAACGGACCACTCGACACGGAACACCCAGCGATCGAGCGAGCTCGGCCACGAAAGCAGCATCCTCATCGGCAGCCTGGCCACGCAGCAGGTGGTTGACGTGCAAAACGGAAACGTCCATGTCCTGACCGATCCCGCCTGAGGCGAGCAGCCTGAGCAGCGCGGTCGAATCCGCGCCTCCCGAGACCATGGCCAACACCACGGCACCGGTGGGCAGCATGTCGTGGCGCGCGACCATGTCCCGCGCGAGAGCAGGCAGGTCCGAATCAGTTGGCTCAGTCATCTCAGGTTCGTCCATCATGCTCCCGAGGGTAGTACGCACGTCCTTCGGGCGCCACCTACGCCGAGTCCGCTTCCTGCAAGGGAACGGCGAAACCGTGCTCCACCTGCCCCAGCAGGACGTCGATCAGGACGGCAAGCACTGCGGCGGGTAACGCACCCTCGACCACGTAGGCCATATTCCGAGTAGCCAGGCCACCGATGATCGGAACACCCAGGCCCCCGGTACCGATGGTGGCGCCGATCGTAGCCGTACCGATATTGATCACGACCGACGTACGAATTCCGGACATGATGATCCTGGAAGCCAAAGGCAGCTCCACCCGGAACAGGACCTGCATAGGGCTCATGCCCATACCCTTCGCAGCCTCAAGAGTGGACGTCGGAACGGAGTCCAAGCCCGCAATGGTGCTGCTGACAACCGGGAACATGCCGTACAGGAACAGAGCAACGATCGTGGGCTTGAACCCGAAGCCGAGCACCGGCATGGCCAAAGCCAGAACGGCGACCGGCGGGAAGGTCTGGCCCAGGTCGACGGAGGCTGCAACGAGTTGCCGGAAGTCACGTCCGGAACTGCGCGTGACCCAGATTCCGAGCGGCACCCCGACAAGCACGGTCAGCCCGCTCGATATCGCCACTATCGCCAAGTGCTCTACCGTCAGAGAGACAAGATCCGCACGTGGGTGGAGCCAGGAGACCTCCGTGGGAAACGCCCACTTGAGCGCGGCTTCGAGCCAAGAGGTGCGTGTCAGAAGCCACGCGAACACGAATGTGGCGAACGCGGCCAGCACCGGTGTTCTTCGCGACGGCCTCATGTGCAGTCACCCTGATCATCGCTGGCAATCGACTCGAGGACGGAATCGTCAGACGTGTCCTCGGCGCTGTACTCGGCCATGTGCTCCGCTGGACGTGCTCCCTGGTGTTCATCGCTCTCGGTCATTGCGCCCTCAACCGAACCGAGGGTCACCTGACCGACGAGCCGTCCATCGGACTCCACAACTGCGATCGAGCGGAAACCGAGACCCAGCATGCGCGACAACGCTTCCTTGAGAGACGCGTCCGGCCGAACGGCGACCTGCGCCGGGTCGGCATCCGACAGTGCATCCTCGACGGTGCAGCCCCCTTTGAGCTGCGCACGATCGAGCCACCCGGTGAGACGACCCTGTTCGTCGACTAGGTACACGAAACGCGTTCTCCCCACCTCGGCGAGCATTTCCTTCGCTCCTGCTGAGCGACGCGCAACAGGTGGAGCAGTGTCCATGACGTCCCTGACTGGTACGCGCACGAGCCTCTTGAGCGCGCGATCACTGCCCACGAAATCGCGCACGAAGTGATCGACGGGGTTGTCCAGGATAGTCTCGGGCGTGTCGTACTGCACCAAACGACCGTCCCGCATGATCGCGATCCTGTCGGCGAGACGAATCGCCTCATCTATGTCGTGGGTCACGAAGACGACGGTCTTGTGCAAGTCGCGCTGAATGCGGGCGAACTCGCCCTGAAGTCGCCCGCGATTGAGAGGATCGACCGCACCGAACGGCTCGTCCATGAGGAGCACGGGCGGGTCTGCCGCAAGCGCCCGAGCCACACCGATCCGCTGCGCCTCACCGCCGGAGAGCTGGCGCGGATACTTGCCCATGTACTGCTCAGGTTCCAGACCCACCAGTTCCAGCAATTCACGGGCACGGCCGCGCAAGCGCGGCTTGTCCCAGCCCAACAGACGCGGTACCACCGCGATGTTGGCGGCGACATCGAGGTGAGGGAACAAGCCGACGGACTGTATCGCATAGCCGAGGCTTCGGCGAAGCTCTTCGGCCTTGAGCTCGGATGCGTCCTGCCCGTTGATCATGATTCGCCCGCTCGTGGGCGTGATCAGTCGGTTGATCATGCGCAGAGTCGTGGTCTTTCCGCAGCCGCTGGGGCCGATCAGAACGCATACCTCTCCCTCTGCGACATCGAGCGTGAGGTCGTCGACCGCGACGGTGTCCCCGTATCGTTTGGTCACACCGTCGAGATGGATCATGCGGCTCTGACCCCCTTGGGAGTGACTGCATCTGCAATGAAGGACAAGCCCACGTCAGCAACGATGGCGAGCACGATTATCGGCAACGCGCCGAGCAAGATGAGGTCGGGTGCGGCTTGGCCCAGGCCCTCGAAGATGAACGAGCCAAGATTGCGAGCGCCAACGAGCGCGGTGACCGCTGTGATGCCCACGAGCAGCACCGCGCCTGCTCTGACTCCCTCGAGAACCAGCGGCAAGGCAAGCGGCATCTCGACTCGCCACAGCAGCTGACCGCGACTCATGCCCATACCCCTGCCTGCGTCAACGACCGCAGGATCGACCTCCGCGAGCCCGACATACGTGTTGCGCACTATCGGCAACAGCGCGTAGAGCGTGAGGGCGATCATTGCTGGAGTCTCGCCGATGCCGCGGATCCCAAGCTGCCGCAGTACCGGATAGGCGGCAGAGAGCGCCGCGAGCGGGGCGATCAGAAGACCGAGCATCGCGAGTGACGGGATGGTCTGGATGATGCCTGTGACACCGAGCGCGACCCGTCGGATACGCGCATCACGAGCCGCGATAATACCGAGAGGGACGCCCATCGCAAGGCCGAGCACCAGGCTCACTCCAGCGAGACGGAGATGTGCGATGACACTGGGCCAGAACACAGCCGTTCGGATACCGTACTCGGCGGCAAGAGAGATCGTGTCGAGGCCTCCGAAAGCGACTGCCGCAAACAGGAATGCTGCCGTGGCCAGTGGGTAGACCATTCGCACGTGTGTTCCCTGGCTCGCCGATTCCTTCCCCATCAATGCCTGCCAGCCGGAGAATGCGACTATCGCCGCTCCGGCAAGCATCAGCCATGTCCCCGAGCCGATCGAGACCCTGGCGATCGAAGGGGCATCGACCATCAAGGACTCGGACAGAGCCCCGAGCGAAAGAGCGATTCCGCCGATCAGCAGGACACCCGCCGAAGAGAGCACATGTCCACGAAGAGAGCGGCTGCACAGGAACGATGCGAATACAGCGAGTAGAAGCGCCAGCATGGGAACGGCCAGGATCGCCCCCGCTGCCAACCATGAGTGGGGATCGCCCTGGGCGAGCCTGTTCGGGCGCAGCGTGCCCGCAGGGAGCATGAGAGCACTGACGAGGGCCAGGACTGCCCCCGTCAGTGCGACTCTGTCAGGTGAACGTGTCAGCACGTGGCTGCGCGGTCTCCTCGGCTAGCCCACATAACCGTTGTCCGTCAGGAACTCATGGACCACATCTGCGGCAGCCTCGCCGTTGACCGATACTCGGCCATTGAGGTCCTGCAGGATCTCTAGAGTGAGGTCCGCGAACACGGGATCCAATATCTCGGCGATCTCCGGGTACATCTCGAGCACGTCAGCGCGAACGGTGGGAGCCGGCTCATACACGGCCCACACGCTCATGGGGTCGCGCAAGACCACGAGACCCAGCGCCGAGAGGTTGCCGTCAGTGCCGTAGGCCATCGACGCGTTCGCACCGTCGGTGCCGTTCGCAGCAGCGGACTCGGACTGTGCCGTATTGCCTCCGGCGAGAATGATCAGCTGATCGGAAGCGAGTTCGAAGCCGTATCCTTCCTCGGCGGCCTTGAGGGCATCCTCGCGATCGACGAACTCCTGCGAGCCGACGAGCTTGGCCTCGCCACCCTCGGAGATCCACTCGGCCCAATCGCCGATCGTCTCGATGGCGTTCGCATCGGCAAGCTCCTGAGGAATGGCGATCGCCCACGTGTTGTTGGCCGGCGCGCGACCGAGCCACACGATATCGTTGCCAGCGTCGTACTCCTTGGCCGCATCGTAGAGCGCCTGAGCGTCCTTGCTGACCTCGGGAGTGATCTCGGCGTCCGTGAACATCCATGCCGCAGTCCCCGTATACTCCGGATAGATGTCGATCTCACCGGATTCGAGTGCTGCGCGAACGACATCGGTCGTCCCGGTCTTGATCTGGTCGACCACATCGAAACCATTGGCCTCGAGCAGCTGCATTATCATCTGGCCGAGGACTTCTCCCTCTGTGTCTATCTTGGAGCCGACCGTCACCGTACCGATTGGTTCCTCGGCGGCGGAGTCGCCGTCAGCCTCGTCGGTCGTGTCGGCAGTAGTGCAACCGACCACCGCCAGCAGCATAGTGGCGACGAGAACGAGTGCCGTCCATTTCCTCATGTGCGTGTCCTCCCTTGGAGTCCATTGCCCCCGCACGATACTCTCGACCGTCATGCGCAACGGGCGGTCATGGGGACGCTCTCTCCTTGTTCAGCGTTTCATAGGTTTGTATCCCAGTGGCTGGTATGATTATCCGCGATTCGAGCATGAAAGGCACTCGCGAACACCACGGGAGGGGCCGACGCGAGAAAAGACGCGGTTCGAGAACGCCACCCGGAGAGAGTTGTCGCGCATGAAACTGATCATACAGATCCCCTGCCTCAATGAGGCCGACACCCTGGCCATCGCGCTGGCAGAACTCCCGCGCGACGTCCCGGGCATAGATGTCGTCGAGTGGCTCATCGTTGACGATGGATCGACCGACGCGACCGTCGATGTTGCACGGGCGGCCGGCGTCGATCATGTGGTATCGCACAAGAGCAATCTGGGTTTGGCATCGGCATTCAAGACGGGCATCGATGCATGTCTTCGCCTCGGGGCGGATGTCATCGTGAACACGGATGCTGACAATCAGTACTGCGCACAGGACATACCCGCTCTCGTTGCGCCTGTGGTCGCAGGCGATGCAGACATGGTGATCGGTGAGCGGCCTATCAGCGGTATCGACCACTTCTCTCCGATCAAGAAGACACTTCAGCGTTTGGGAAGCTGGGCGGTCCGCGTCGCGAGCAAGACGGATGTCCCCGATGCGCCCAGCGGCTTCCGCGCCATGAGCCGGGATGCGGCGATGCGTCTCAACGTGTTCAACACGTACACATACACGTTGGAGACGATAATCCAGGCCGGCCAGAAGGGAATGTCCATCATAAGCGTGCCCGTCCGGGTGAACGACGATCTCCGCCCATCGCGTTTAGTCAAGAGCATTCCGTCGTACGTGAGACGATCGATGCTCACGATCATTCGCATCTTCATGACCTACAAGCCGATGAAGTTCTTCATGGTGCCCGGCTTGTTCGTCATCAGTTTCGGCATCATCACCGGTCTCCGATACCTGTACTTCGTCGCCATCGGTCAGGGCGGAGGACACGTGCAGTCCGTGATACTCACGGCCGTTCTGCTGCTCGTAGGGTTCCAGCTTGCCCTGTTCGGACTCATCGCAGAACTCTTCAGCGCCAACCGCAAGGTACTCGAGGACATCCAGTACCGCGTGAGACGTGCGGACTACGAACACGCTGAGGAACCTCTGACTCGGTGAGCGGACGAAGAACATCCATCTGGATCCGCAGCGTCATCTCAGTCGCGCTACTTGCCGGTCTCGTTTGGTGGACCGGGATCGATCGCATCGTCGAGGGTCTTGCCGAGGTGCAAGTGGGGTGGCTCCTCGCTTCGACTCTCGTCGGTTACGTGGCCATTGCCGTCGGCAACCTGAATGTGTTCCTTCTAACGCGAGTCCTGCTTCCCGGAATCGATTGGCGTGACGTGACCCGGGCGTACCTTCGTTCCTGGGCTGCAGGCATGCTCGCTCCAGGCAAGGTGGGTGACCTGTCGTATGCGCACTTCATCTCCTCTGACGACACGAACCTGGCTCCCGGACTGGTGGTCGGCATCGTCGACAAGATCGTCACGTTCGCTGTGACTTCAGCAATCGCGGTCACCGGCATTCTCCTTCTCCTGGAGAAGGGGGCGGCCTTCCTGGCTGGAGGTGCGGCATTCGCCGCGTTCGTTGCGGCGATCGTTGTTCTGCGCAGCGCGCGAGCACGTCAACTCGTGCGTGAGCGTGTTCTGGGCAGGCATGCTTCACGACTGGGGGGCTTCGGCAGCAACCTCGATACGATCCTTCTCCACAGCCCTCGTACAGTATCCGTGAACGTGCTGCTGACAATCGTGCGGACCCTCATCCAAGCTCTGGCCGTCACGCTGGCCCTGCGGGCTTTCGGTGCGCATGTTGCCCTGATCGACGCCCTGATCGTTCACTCGATCGCAGCTCTCATGTCATTGATACCCATCACCTTGTCCGGCCTCGGGGTCCGGCAGGGCACATCCGTGGTGCTCTTCGAGCGCATATCAGGGATAGCCGCCGCGCCGGTACTGAATCAGTCACTGACATCCACGCTCATCATCTATGGAACCGTCGCGGTTCTGGGAGCCACCCTGGGGCTCGGTCGGCGACGGAACTAGGCTCCGTCGCCAAGAGCCGCCGCCGCAAGACGCTCCCAGGTCATGTTCGCGGAGACTCGCATGATGCCTTCACTCATGTCCCGGTCAGAACGATCGGCGAACGCGCGTATCGCCCCTGCAACAGCCGCAGGGTCGTCGGCAGGTACGATGTAGCCGCTCTCCTGATCCTGAACCACGTCTGGCAGACCGCCCACATCTGTGACGACAACCGGTTTGCCATAGCGGTAGGCGCAAGGAATGACTCCGGATCCAGTCGCACTCCGATACGGCAGTACCACGAGGTCCGCGCGCGTGAAGTAGTTCGCCGCCTCGACATCGGACACGTAGCGCGTCACGAACTCCACTCGATCCGCCATGCCCGCACGTGCAACACCGTCGACGATCCGCGACATGTCCTCCCACGACTCGCCCACCACTGATAGCATCACATCGAGATCAGCGAGCATGGGCATCGCGTCCAGCAGCACAGGCAACCCCTTGTACGGACGAATGAAGCCGAAGAAGAGCAGCTCCAGATCGGCTCTCTTGGGCAACTCCTCCGAGGGGTCGGGGAAACCCTCGTACACAGGATGCGGACACATGCCCACCTCGGCACCCGGAACGAGTTCGGTCAGCCTTCTGGCGTCGGAGAGTGTGTGGGTGACGAATCGATCTCCAGAGCGCAGTACTCTGGCCGTCAGTGCAGTCTTCCAGGGGGCCGCCTCGTGCTCGATCACGTTGTGACACATGAACACGACCTCGATTCCTGCGCGACGCAACCCTCGGGCAAGATATCCGAAACAGGGTGCCCAGAAGATGGTCCACCACGGCATCACAACCGTATCAGCCCCCCATGAGCGGAGCTCGGACAGCGCTCGGCGCCATGTTCGCGGATCCATCGAGTCGATCAAGTAGTCAGTTCCGGGTTCGACATGACCTTCGAGAGCGGGATCGCGATCGGACTCCCCGGGGAACAGCCACACCGGGTACTGACGTTCGAAGGAGATCACGCGAAGATCGCATACCTCATCGAGCGCTCGTCCGAGAAGCATTGTGTGTTGCGCGATTCCACCCCTGAATGGAGGGACGGGACCCACGAGTCCAACACGGCGCGACGTCCGTTCGCTCATCTATGTCTCCTCGGCAATTCCGGTCATTCTAATCCGTTGTCCGACCGCAGAAAGAGTAACTCATGATCAGCATAGCGTGCGCGATCGAGCCAAAGCGCTAGAATGGGACGGTCGCGGTCGCAAGTCATGAAGACACAGGTGAAAGGCACTATATGAAGAAGCAGATCACAGTTTTTGGGGCAGGTTATGTTGGGCTGATCGCAGGCGTCTGTCTGGCCCACTCGGGCCATGACGTGACCGTATGTGATATTGACCGAGACAAGCTGGCAGAACTGACTGCCGGATACAGCCCGATCTTCGAACCAGGCCTTGAAGCACTTCTGACGGAGGGCTTGAACAAAGGCAACCTGCGTTTCTTCCACACCGACGATCTGCCGGAAGTCCTTTCAGGGATCATCTTCGTGGCGGTCGGCACCCCGCCGACACCCTCTGGCTCGGCCGACATGACATATGTGAGGACGGTCATCGACTCGGTGGCGATGTGCGCAGAGCCGGACACCCTGCTGGTCATGAAGAGCACTGTCCCTCCGGGAACCGGAGTGAAGCTCTCTTCACGCCTCAATGGTTCGGGAGTCGAATACGTCTCCAATCCTGAATTCCTCCGAGAAGGTTCCGCGGTCAACGACTGGTACCGCACCGACCGAATCGTGCTGGGTGGATCCGAGAAAGCCGTCAGTAGAGCGGCAGCGCTGTATGCCGATGTCGAAGCACCCATGCTCGCCTGCGATATCACGAGTGCTGAGATGATCAAGTACGCGAGCAACGCATTCCTGGCCACCAAGATCTCCTTCATCAACGAAATCGCCTCCATATGCGATCTGGTGGGTGCTCAGATCGACTTTGTGGCACAAGGTGTCGGAATGGACGGACGCATCGGCCCGGCGTTCCTCAAGCCCGGCATAGGCTACGGCGGCTCATGCTTTCCCAAGGACACCCGAGCACTGGACTTCCTGGCCTCATTCAACGGTTACGACTTCCACCTCCTTCGCGGAGTCATAGAGGTCAATGCTCGTCAACGCATGATGCCGGTTCGTGCCCTCATGGAGCATATCGGCGACTTGGACGGCAAGCGCGTCGCAGTCCTGGGCCTTACTTTCAAGCCGGACACTGACGACACGCGCGAAGCGCCCGCAGTGGATATCATCTCCATGCTCGCAGCAGAGGGCGCTGACGTGACCGGCTACAATCCGGTGCCTACAACGTTGACAGGGCCGTTCACAGTTGCCGACTCGATCGATGCCGCCGTGGAAGGCGCAAACGCGGTGATCGTCACCACCGAATGGCCGGAGATCTGCAACGCAGACTGGGCAGCACTCGTGCCCGGGATGGCACCCGACGTGCTGATATACGACGGTCGCAACTGTCTCTCCCCCGACACGATCCGGTCATCTGGCGCCAGGTACGTGGGCGTGGGTCGACCCCAGATCGGGGCATGAACGTTTCAGAGCAATATGTCAGTCTCTTTGGCTCTAGGAGGACCCGTGTCCCGTTTCAATCTGAACGACTCCGCGCTCGAACCGATCGCCGACAAGATCGTCGCTGGTGAACGCCTATCCCGCGAGGACGGCATCGCACTGTATGCAAGCCGTGACCTCGTAGGCATCGGGCAACTGGCCGACTTCGTTCGTCGCGAACAGAACGGCGACCGAGTTCACTTCATGGTCAATCGTCACATCAACCCCACGAACGTGTGCCGCAACCGCTGCAAGTTCTGCGCCTTCGCCCGCAGTGAGGGCGAGGAGGGCGCTTATGCCATGACGCTCGATGCGATCGTGGACGCCGCCATCGAAGGCGCCAACGACGGCGCGTACGAGGTTCACATCGTGAGCGGTCTGCACCCCGAGTGGAGCTACGAGTTCTATGTGGACATGGTGCGCCGTGTCCGGGAGGCGATCCCCAAGCGTGTCATCGTGCAGGCGTTCACCGCCGTTGAGATCGAGCACATGGCCATCATCGCCGAGAAGAGCACGCTCGAAGTCCTGCGCGATCTTCAGGAGGCCGGGCTGGACGCCCTACCCGGTGGCGGTGCAGAGATATTCTCGGATCGCACACGAGCGGCGGCCTGGGACAAGAAGACGACAAGCGACGTCTGGCTTCGCATCCACGGTGAGGCCCACTCGCTAGGAATCAAGACCAACTGCACCATGCTCTACGGCCATATAGAGACCTCTGAAGAACGCGTGGACCATCTGATCACCTTGCGGGAGCAACAGGACAAGAGCGGAGGCTTCCTGGCCTTCATCCCGCTCGCGTTCCATCCCGCCAACACCGAGCTCGAGGACCTGCCGGGAACGACCGGTTTCGATGACCTCAAGACCTTGGGGATCGCACGCCTCATGCTCGACAACATCCCGCACATCAAGGCGTTCTGGATCATGATCGGGCTCAAGATGGCTCAACTCTCGACCGTCTTCGGTGTCGATGACATCGACGGCACGGTCGTAGAGGAGAAGATCACTCACATGGCCGGTGCCACCACGCCGGAGGCGCTGTCCAAACAGGACCTAGTGGACATGATCCGCGAGACCGGCCACACGCCGGTGGAGCGAGACACGCTCTACAACTACATAAAGGTGTACGACGCGGACACGACCGAATAACATGCGCCCCCGCCTGGGTCACATCCAGTTCCTGAACTGCCTGCCGCTCTACTACGGTCTGGTCAAGAACGACGTGCTCCTTGACGTCGACCTGGTTCAAGCGGCCCCCAAGGACCTCACCCGCATGCTGCTGGACGGCAAGCTCGACATCGCACCGATACCTGCGATCGAGTACGCGCGCAACGCGAAGGACCTCGTACTGCTCCCCGACATCGCGATCTCGAGCGAAGGGGAGGTCCAGTCGATCCTGCTGCTGTCCAAAGTGCCCGTAGATGAGCTCGATGGCGCCCGCGTGGCCCTGACCGACACGTCGCGCACATCTCAGGTGCTGGCCCGAGTGCTGCTCCAGAACCACTGGGAAGTGACCCCCGAGTATGTGGAGATGCCACCGGATCTTCCCGCGATGCTTCGCGATGCCGATGCAGCGCTCCTCATCGGCGATGAGGCCCTACGTGCGTACTGGGAGCATGACGAGAACCTGCACGCATACGACCTGGGCGATGTCTGGACACAGTGGACGGGCCTTCCCATGGTTTACGCCGTATGGGCCGTGAGACGCGACTACGCCGAGAATGAGGCTGGCGCTCTCTCGAGCGTTGCGCACGCCCTCTCAGGCTCACTCGCCTACTGTCGGGCCAACCTGGACGACATCGCCGAGTACGCTGCTCGCTGGGAGTCCTTCCCCGTCGGCCACTTCCGTTCGTATTTCGACGCGCTTCAATTCAGATTCGAGCCCCGCTACCGTGAAGGCCTCGCTCGCTACCTCAGCGAGGCCCACAACATAGAACAACTGGAAACGATCCCACGGATAGAGATCGCGGAGGTCTCCACATGATGGACAGGGATACCGCACGGGAACTCGCTCTCAAAGCGGGGAACGGGGAGTACCGCCTCACCGACGACGAGACACTGCTGTTGCTCTCCTCGGCGGAACTGCTCGACTTGGGCTCCTCGGCCACCGCCATGCGGAACAGACTCCATCCGGGCGACGACGTCACCTTCATAGTCGACCGCAACGTGAACTACACCAACGTCTGCGTCTCACGCTGTCGTTTCTGCGCGTTCTATCGCGACCAGGACGAGCCCGACGCATACGTTCTCACGCAAGAGCAGCTGGACGAGAAGATCGCGGAGACGCTCGACTTGGAGGGAACGGCGATCCTGCTCCAGGGCGGCATGCATCCGGAGCTGGGCGTCGACTGGTACGAGCACATGCTCCACAGCATCAAGTGCGGGCATCCTGACATCCACGTCCACGGCTTCGGTCCGCCGGAGATCGTGCATATCGCCCGCGTGTCCGACCTCTCAGTACATGACACGCTGATCAGATTGCGTGATGCCGGGCTCGACTCCCTGCCCGGTGGCGGCGCGGAGATCCTGTCGGATCGGGTCCGTGCGTACTCCTCGCCCAAGAAGGCGACCGCCGAGGAGTGGATCGGCGTCATGCGCAAAGCGCACGAGATCGACATGTCGACGACCGCCACCATGATGTTCGGCGGCGCCGAGACGATCTTGGAACGAGTCGAGCACCTGCGACGCATCCGTGACCTGCAGGATGAGTCGATGGCGGCCGGACGCGTGGGCTTTCGCGCGTTCATCCCCTGGTCATTCCAGCCGGGCAACACCGAACAGGGTGGCGGAACAGCCACGAGCTGGGAGTATCTGCGGATGCTCGCCGTGTCACGTTTGTACTTGGACAACGTGCCCAATATCCAGGCCTCATGGGTCACACAGGGGGAGAAGATCGGACAGGTCGCGCTCGCCTTCGGTGCCAACGACATGGGCTCGACGATGATCGAAGAGAACGTTGTGGCTGCAGCGGGGGTGCGATTCCGTGTCGGCCGTGACGAGCTTGTCTGGTTGATACGCGAAGCTGGTTTCACACCTGTGCAACGCGACACCCTATACCGCGAAGTCAGACGTTTCGGGTAGGCTTTTCAGTAGACTGGAACCACAGGAGGCCATATGCCCGATCAGAACATACCCCGAGCCACGTTCGGAATATGCGGCGGTTCAGGAACTCTGTCCTTCGCATTTCCTGCAGGCCTGGACGACAACCGTGTGACCGTACTGGCAGAGGACCTCGTGTTCGACACACCGTTCGGTCGCTCTCCGGTGTTCACGCACTTCCGCGTCGATGGCCCCCATGGTCCCCGCGAGGCAATGTCCGTCAAGATGCACGGGTGGCGTCGTGGCGTGAAGCGCGCAGACGCCTCGCTCCAGACCTTCTGGGTGTTCCATGAGGCCGGAGTCAGCAAAGTGCTCGCCGACGGCGGTGTAGGCTCTCTCAACCACCTTCTAGACCCCCGCGACATCGTGATCCCCAATGACTTCATGGATCTGAGCATGAAACAGGACATCTACGTTCGCGGAGACCACCTTCTGATCATGCGTCAACCGGTCTGTGGGAACCTATCGGCCCAGCTGTTCAACGCGGCAAGTGAATCCTTCGATCGAGTCTATCGACGTGGCACCTACACGGTGACGGATGGACCTCGATTCGAGTCGGTGGCAGAGGTCGACTACATGAAGCGACTCGGGGGCGACGTCATCGGTCAGTCCTTCTCGCCAGAGGTCTTCCTGGCCCGTGATATCGGCGCCTGTTACGCGGGCATCTACATCGTGGTCAACTACGGCGAGGGCATCGTGCGCGACTGGGAGCACGATGAGCTCAAGTCGATCTTCTTCGACGAGTCCACGACTATCGCCCGTTGCGTGATCGACGCGGTCAGCGCCACGGACATGGGCGCCCCCTGTGAGTGCGCGGAGCATCGCAAGCCGAGTCTTCTGGATATCGCCGACGAGCGTCCCGATGATCAACGACCCATGCCCACTTCGAGCAGAGAACAGTAGGTCTGAACTGTGCTACTCACTGCTGACTGGGTCATCCCGGTTTCAGGTCCACCCATCAGGAATGGCGCGATACTCGTCAAGGGTCACACGATCGATGAGATCGGCACGATCGACGATCTTGCCCAGAAAGACCCCCGTGCCGTGCGAAGCGACTTCCCCGGGTGCGTGATAACGCCCGGGTTGGTGAATGCGCACACGCATCTCTCTCTAACAGTTCTCGGCGGGTTGATTCCGCCACAGGAGTTCCACGATTGGATCGCACATGTTCCGGCGACTGTTCGAGCGTTGGACCAGAACGATCTTGCCGCATCCGCCTCGGCTGGTGCGATCGAATGCCTCATGACCGGGGCCACTGTTGTCGGTGACATCGCGTACGGGCCAGAGGCCCCTTCCGCAGCGTCGGACATGGGATTGGCCGGCACTTTCTTCTGGGAGGTGCTGGGGATTGCAGGAGAGGATCTCGAGCGTCGACTCAAAGAAGATGACTATCCTGAGAGCCCTCCAAAGTCATGCTCTGGCAGGGCGCGATGCGGACTTTCTCCGCACTCACCCTACACATCTGGACCAAGCCTCCTTCGAGCGGTCCGCGATCTGACGAGAAAACATGAAGTCGGTTTCGCCGTGCATATCGCCGAGTCCCCCGCTGAGGTCGAACTGATCAGAGACGGCACCGGACCACTGGCTCATCTGGCCTCTCGTTTTGCGACGGAGTTCCGCACGCCAGGAGTCACTCCGGTCAGGTACCTGCATTCGCTGGGCGCACTGGAGGGCGCAGTTGCAGTTCACTGCGTACACGTACCTCCCGCTGACATCCCACTTCTGGCGAATCAAGCCCGCGGAGTGGTCTTCTGTCCGCGCTCCAATGCCTATCTGAACGCTGGTCAGGCGCCGGTCACCAGGATCATGAACGCCGGAGCCCGTATCGGACTGGGAACGGACTCGTCGGCGAGCAACATTGACTTGGACCTGCTCAAGGAACTCCGAGTGCTCATTGCGGGTGCGCCAACGATCTCACCGGAACGCGGCCTGCGAATCATAACCATCGAAGGGGCGGAGGTCCTTGGACTCGATGACGCGTTCGGCAGCCTGGAACCAGGGAAACAGGCCGACATCTCGATCTGGAGAATGCCTTCGACGGACCAACCTGTTCGCGACCTGATCGAGCAAGGGAGCGGCAAGTCGATCGAAGCCGTGATGAGTTCGGGGATCTGGAGAATACGAAGCGGCCAGCCCGCGTTCCCGACCGGGAACATCGAACTGGCCGCCAAGCACGCGCAGATCAAGGCTGCTCTGGCCCTGAAAGGGTCGCAGCCGAGTTCGTCGGCCTAGACCTCACCCAGGTACGTCTTGCGCACCAGTTCGTTGGCGAGAAGCTCCTTGCCCGGACCCTCGAGCACTACCTTGCCCGTCTCCAGAACGTAGCCGCGGTTCGCGATCGACAGTGCCATGTGAGCGTTCTGCTCGACCAGCAGGATCGTCATGCCCTCCTTGTTCAAGCGCACGATGGTCTCAAAAATGGTATCGACGATGACCGGCGCAAGACCCATCGAAGGCTCATCGAGCATGAGCAACAGGGGCTTGGCCATCATGGCACGGGCCATCGCAAGCATCTGCTGCTCGCCACCGGACAGCGTGCCACCCTTCTGGTTCTTACGTTCACGCAGGCGCGGGAACAGCTCGAAGGCGCGTTCGATATCGGCTGCGATCTCCGCCTTGTCGTTGCGCAGGAACGCACCCATATCCAGGTTCTCCTGCACTGACATCTGCGGGAAGATGTGACGACCCTCGGGCACCTGGATGATTCGCTTGGCCGTCACCTCATGAGACAGCATGCCGCTGACAGTCTCACCTAGGAACTGCACGTCACCCTCAGTAGGATGCAACTGTCCCGAGATCGTCTTCAGGGTGGTCGACTTGCCCGCTCCATTCGCACCGATCAACGTGACGATCTCGCCCTCGTTCACCTCGACCGAGATGCCTTTGAGAGCCTCGATCTTGCCGTAGAATGTGTGGATGTTGTTTACCTTGAGCACGTGGTGGCCCTCCTAGCTCTGAGCCAAGAGCGCTTCGGCACCAGAGCCGAGATACGCCTCGATGACCTTGGGGTTCTTCTGGATCTCCTCGGGCAAGCCCTCGGCGATCTTCTCACCGAAGTCCAGCACGATGACACGGTCCGCGATACCCATCACGACCTTCATGTCGTGCTCGATCAGTAGAACAGTGACGCCCACATCGCGGATCTTGCCGATCAGATCGGTAAGACCGCCCGTCTCCTGCGGGTTCATCCCCGCAGCCGGCTCGTCGAGCAAGATGAGCTTGGGTTCGGTGGCGAGTGCACGCGCGATCT
The DNA here is from genome assembly GCA_027859125.1 of Actinomycetota bacterium. Classification (GTDB taxonomy): domain Bacteria; phylum Actinomycetota; class Coriobacteriia; order Anaerosomatales; family UBA3086; genus UBA3086. The sequence goes on from JAQIBK010000043.1 coordinate 19,228, forward strand.
CGAGCTTGCGCTGGCTGCCATACGGCAGGTTCATAGCCAGTTCGTTGGCCACATTCTCCAGGCCAACGAAACGCAGCCATTTGCGAGCCTCATCCTCAGTGTGCTGCTCCTCACGCTTGAATGCCGGCGTGCGAAGCACGGCCTGAAGTGGCGTGACATGGGTGCGCACATGGCGACCCACCATGACGTTCTCAAGAGCGGTCATGTTGGAGAACAGTCGGATGTTCTGGAACGTACGAGCTACACCCATCGCGCAGATGCGGTGCGCCTTCTTGCCCGTGAGCGACTTGCCGTTGAACAACAGCGAGCCGCTCGTGGGCTGGTAGATGCCTGTCAGCAGGTTGAACATCGTCGTCTTGCCAGCACCGTTCGGGCCGATAAGAGCCACGATCTCCCCGTCGTCGAGAGAGAACTCGACCTCGGAGAGAGCCTTCAGGCCACCGAACTGCATCGTGATGTTGTTGATCTCAAGCATTGCCATTACAGTTCCTCCTTTCGGCCCTACAGGTCGTGGTTCGGGGTATTGGTGTTGTGCTCGGCTTCCCAGATCTGCTGGTCCTCGTGCTCTTTGATCGACTCATCGATCGGGTGCAGCTCTCGCGCCCGCCGTTTGGACGGCAGGATACCCTGGGGTCTCAGTGCCATCATGACGACCATCAATCCACCAAAGATCAGGAAGCGATAGTCACCCAGCAGAGACGCCTGCTCCGGCGTGATGAAGCCCGAGAAGATATCGAGCGTCGCGAGCCAGCGAATGATCTCGGGGAGACCCGCGATGATCACGGCACCGAGCACCGCACCTCGGATCGAACCCATGCCACCAAGAACGATCATGCAACAGATGAGCACCGACTCCATGAAGTTGAAGGACTCAGGGCTGATGAATCCGATCCAGTACGCGTAAGTGACACCTGCGATGCCGCCCCACATAGCGCCGAGCGAGAACGCCCAGAGCTTGGTCTTGGTGATGCTGATGCCGACGGACGCTGCTGCTACCTCGTCCTCTCTCATCGCGACCCATGAGCGACCCAAACGGGAGTCATCCAGTCGCCTGATCACAAAGACGGCAAAGAGGCACAGCAACACGATCAAGTAGTACCAGAAGAGGTTCTTGGTGAAGACGAAGTCGCCCATCGAGAAGGTGTCGATCGCCCACTGCTGGCCCGCTGCTGCGGGAATGCTCTCGCCGACGCGGGGCAGACCAGCTGCTCCACCCGTCAGCTTGGAGTAGTTGGTCAGGAAGATCCTGACGATCTCACCGAAACCGAGGGTGACGATCGCCAAGTAGTCGCCCCGAAGCCTGAGAACCGGTGTGCCCAGCGCAAGACCCGTGATCGCGCCAGCCAGAGCGGCAACGGGCAACATGAGCCAGAACGTGAAGCCGTCAGCCTTGTCGCCAAGGAAGCTCAGACTGCGCAGCCAGTCCTGGACCACGAACCCGAACAGAACACCCGCGTACGCCCCCATTCCATAGAAGGCCACGTACCCAAGGTCGAGCAGTCCAGCGTACCCGACAACGATGTTGAGGCCGAGCGAGAGCAGAACGTATATACCGATGACGCCCGCGATGCGAACCATGAACATGTTGCCCACAGACTGGAAGTAGATCGGCAGACCTACCACGACCAGCGCGAGCAGCACGTAGCTCACGATCCTCTTTGTCGTCCACTTGCCTGTGTCCAGCTCCGTGCGGAGCTCCATCTTGCTTCCGCCCATGAGCTACACCTTCTCCACAACGGACTCGCCCAGAAGACCACCGGGCTTGAATACCAGGACAAGGATCAGGATCGCGAAAGCGATGACGTCTTTGTAGCCCGTGCTGATGAAGCCAGCAGCGAGCGCCTCGATCATCCCCAACGTGAATCCGCCCAACATCGCGCCGCGCAGGTTTCCGATACCGCCGATGACGGCCGCGGTGAACGACTTGATGCCGGGAATGAAGCCCATGTTGTACTTGATGCTGCCGTAGTACATTCCTGAGAAGATACCGGCGGCACCACCCAGTGCAGGGCCGATGAAGAACGTCAGCGCGATGATGTAGTTGATGTTGACGCCCATGAGCCCGGCGGCTTCACGGTCCTGCGAGACAGCTCGCATGGCCTTGCCGACCCGGGTCTTGGAAACGAAGGTGTCGAGCACCAGTAGAAGAAGGATCGTCGTACCGACGATCAGAATCTGCATGCTTGATACGTTGACCCCTGCAATGTCGTCCTGCCTGATCTCAAAGAGGATCGGGAACGGGATCGAACGCGATGATATCCACAGCAAAGCGGCATTCTGAAGGAATAGAGAAACCCCGATAGCCGAGATGAGCGGAGCGAGCCGAGGCGCATTGCGCAAAGGCCGATAAGCGAAACGCTCCGTCAGCATTCCGAGCAGACCGGTCACGATCATGCCCGCCAGGAATGCGAGAACATACAGTAGTAGGAGACCGACATTGCTAGAGGTGAAGAAGTCGATCTTGCTCAAGCCAATGAGTGTGAAATAGCCGACGTACGCGCCGGTCATGAACATCTCACTGTGTGCAAAGTTGATCAGCAGCAGGATGCCGTAGACGAGCGTATAGCCAAGAGCAATAAGGGCGTACAATCCCCCCAACGTGATTCCGTTGACCATCTGCTGGCCGATAATCTCCATAGACACGAGAGCTCCATCCATTACCAGTACGGTCTGTCCGAGCCACGGATCCGCAGTGCTCAGACAGACGGGGGTTGCTACAACCGATCACACACCCACAACAATCCGGACGGGGGACTGTCTTGCATCTCCTCCCCCGTCCGGATCGATTTCAATAATGTGGGTTAGCTACCGGCTACCCTGCGTCAATTACTTGACGGGTACCCAGGCACCACCTTCGACGACGTACGGAGTGATGGCCTTGTTCAGCGTGTCACCCTTCTCGTCGAAGGAGACCGCGCCAGTGACACCGGCGTAGTCGGTTGCGGCAACGGCCTCGATGATGGCCTGCTTGCCAGCAACGGACGTCAGCTCGTCGGCGCCCATATCGGCGGCAACGGCCTTGATGGCCTCGATGATGACCATGGCGGCATCGTAGGCATACGTGTCATACGCCTCGATGGTCTCGCCGGGGTAGGCCGCCTCGAAGGAAGCGATGAAGTCCTGACCCTTGGGCTGCTCGTTCAGGGGCAGACCAACGGAGGTGGAGTAGTCACCCTCGTCGCCACCGATCTCAATGAACTGCTGCGTGTAGAGACCGTCGCCACCCATGATCGGGGCGGTCATGCCGGCCTCTTTGGCCTGACGGGAAACCAGACCGGCCTCGGTGTACATACCACCGAAGTAGATCATGTCAGGGTTGAGAGCTTCCATCTTGGTGACGAGTGCCTTGAAGTCCTGGTCCTTGAGCTGGATCTTCTCGGAAAGGAGAATCTCGCCGCCCTCGGCCTCGAACTGCTTGGCGAACTCAGCGGCCAGACCCTCACCGTATGGGGTGGAGTCGTCAAGCACGACGGCAGTCATGGCGCCGAGCTCGTTGTAGGCGAAGGTGCCCGCATACGAACCCTGGACCGTGTCGATGGTGCAAACACGGAAGACGTTCTTGAAGCCCTGCTCGGTGAGCTGGGGATTCGTGGACGCCGGAGAGACCTGCACTATGCCAGCCTCGTTGTACACAGCAGACGTGGGAATCGAGACACCCGAGTTCAGGTGAGCCACGACACCGACGACCTCGCTATCGGAGATCATCTGGTTGGCAGCATTGACGCCCGTCTTGGGGTCAGCAGCATCGTCAACCGCGAACGCGCTGAGGTCGATGCCGAGATCGGCAAGCTCATCAGCCGAATCGGAGATCGCCAGAAGTGCGCCGTTCTTGATACCAAGGCCGAGTGCCGCAACGTCACCGGTGAACGGAGAGCTGACACCGATCTTGATCTCGACCAGATCACTGGTGCTGGCGGAATCGCCAGAGTCAGCATCTTCGCTACCGCAACCGGTAACGACCATCGCCAGAAGAACAAGTACGGCGATGAGGGTGAAGAGTCTCTTGCTCTTTACCACAGTCATACCTCCCTATAGTTTTCTAGCTTCCCAGCTTCCCTTTGCAAGCCAAAGCATGGAACGCTCCGCAGATATCTCAAAGGACAATCCTGTGAGACCGTGGGAGTCTATCAGAATCAAACCATGCACAACAAGCAGGATCATCACAGTGGGAACGCATAGAAAAAAGTGCATGACGACCCCTCATGCACTCCCGAAACTTAATGGCCATTCATTATTCATCTAGATGAAATACATATGTTGCTCACGACGCTCTATCTCGTCCTGAATATGTGCGAGATCGGCCACAGTCACAGCTGCCATGACCCCCTTGAGCGTGTCAGCAACTTCTGTCCACATCAGGGACACGGCATCATGCATATCGCTCCGCCGATCGAGGACGGTGCCCTCAAGCTCAAGCGCCACATCCGCGACGTTGATCTCGTCGGCCGATCGCGAGAGCCGACATCCGCCTGCGGGACCCCTTCTGCACTCGATCAACCCCTTGCGCGACAGTTCCGTGATCTGCTGCTCCAGGAACCTTCTCGGCAGACTGAGTCGGAGGGATAATCCCGCCACAGACAGGCGCTCTCCGGAATCCAGACGTGCGAGTTCGACCAATGCACGGAGCGCGTGGTCCAACCTCTTTGTGACTCGCATCAGGCCAGACCCTCCCACAGAGCCGTGGTGAGGTAGCGTTCGCCGGTCGATGGCGCCACGGTGACGACAGTCCCTCCCTGCATGCCCTCCTCGGCGGCAAGGCGGAGCGCGGCAACAACGTTGGCGCCGCTGGAGATTCCGGCCATGATGCCCTCCTCGGCGGCAAGGCGGCGTGCCATCACGATGGCATCCTCGCCTTTGACGGTGTAGACGTCATCGAGCACATCGAGGTCCAGCGTGTCAGGAATGAAGTTGGCGCCGATACCCTGAATGATGTGTGGACCCGGCGTGAGCGTCTCACCGGCGATCCGCTGAGAGATGATAGCCGACTCTGCCGGCTCAGCAGCGACGATACGCGTTGCTCCGTCCTTCTCCTTGAGGTACCTGCCCACACCGGAGACAGTCCCTCCAGTACCCACGCCAGCAACGAACGCCGTGGGCACCCCACCCATGGCTTGAACGATCTCAGGCCCGGTCGTGCGGTAGTGCGCCAGGGGGTTGGCGGGATTCGTGAACTGTCCGGGCATGAACGCGCCTGGGATGGAGTCCAGTAGTTCCAGGGAACGATCGACCGAGCCCCGCATGCCCAGTCCGCCAGGAGTGAGTATGAGCTCGGCACCGTATGCGGCGAGAAGTCGTCGTCGTTCGACCGACATGCTGTCGGGCATCGTCAGGATGACACGGTAGCCGCGCGACGCGCCGATCATCGCCAGCGCGATGCCTGTGTTCCCTGAAGTCGGCTCGACCAGCACTGTCCTGCCGGGCTCGATCAAGCCCCGCGCTTCGGCATCATCGATCATGGAGAGCGCGATACGGTCCTTCACAGCGCCACCGGGGTTTCGGGATTCAAGTTTGATGTACACCGTGACGCCGCCATCGACCGATATATGCGACAACCGCACCATAGGAGTGGCACCGATCGTTTCGACTACAGTTGGGCTGATCTCCATGCGTGCACCAATCCAATCAACTATAAACACATAGGCATTACGTACTATATGACACAACAGGGCGCAAACCAAACAGTGTGGTCCCTGGAGAGCGCCAATCGGTCACAATCAGAGTCACACGGATGATTTCCATGAGATTCTCGGTTGGGCGATATGAGATATGGATATATATAGAAATCTAGTGTCCGTTTCTGGGCAAGGAGGCAAGCATGGTCAATATCTGGTTCTGGGTTTGGGTAGCACTTGCAGCGATTCTGTTCACAGCAGAGATCTTCACGGCAGGTTTTTTCATGCTGCCTTTTGGAATTGGCGCAGCCGCTGCAGCGCTGCTGGAGTTCCTGGGAATGGGTGTGGGCTGGCAATGGGCCGTCTTCATAGTGGTCTCCGCCATCAGCCTGGTGTTCTTCAGACGGTTCTCAGACAGCGTGACTCATGAGCCTCCGGTCAAGATGGGGGCCGATCGCCTGATCGGGATGTCCGGAATCGTGGTGGAGGATCTGACACCCCACAGTTCGAAGGGCGCAATCAGAGTGGATCACGAGGAATGGCGTGCTGAGACCTCTGATTCGGCCTCTGCGCCTGTAGGCACCGTGGTGATCGTGAAAGCCGTGGAGGGCACGCATCTAGTGGTGGATCCTAAGAAGTAGAAAGGCAGCGGCGTAGTGGCTCGAGTCGCGAGTCAGATCGTCGCCGAGATGGGAGGAAAGAGATGGCAGAGGGAATCGGAGCGGTGTTTTTCGGCATCATCCTGATCGGAGTGCTGTTCGTATACGCGATCGCGGCGATACGGATCGTGCGCCCATACGAAAAGGGAATCATTGAGCGGCTGGGCAAGTACCAGCGCACGTACGAGTCGGGTCTGCACCTGATCATCCCGTTCGTTGACAAGCTCTCCAAGGTGGACATGCGCGAGAACGTCGTGGATGTTCCGCCGCAGGAGGTAATCACCAAGGACAACGTCGTGGTCACCGTCGACGCCGTCGTGTACTACGAGGCGACCGATCCTGTGAAGCTCATGTACAACGTGGCCAACTTCTACATGGCCGCCACCAAGCTGGCACAGACGAACCTGCGAAACGTCATTGGCGAGATGCAGCTCGACGAGTCCCTGACGTCGCGCGAGAAGATCAACGCCGCACTGCGGCAGATCCTCGACGACGCCACCGACAAGTGGGGCGTGCGAGTCGTTCGAGTGGAACTGCAGCGCATTGAACCGCCGGTCGATGTGACCGAGGCCATGCACCGCCAAATGAAGGCCGAACGCACGAAGCGTGCGGACATCCTCGAAGCCGAGGGTGACAGGCAGGCGGCGATCACGCGCGCAGAAGGCTCGAAGCAGTCAGCGATCCTGGAGTCCGAAGGCCAGGCCGAAGCGATCAAGCGGGTCGCCGAAGCGCAGAAGTTCCAGAGGCTGACGGTGGCCGAGGGAGAAGCGCTCGCAATCTCATCGGTCTACAAAGCGATCCATGAAGGTGGTCCGACCAACGATCTGATCGCCATCAAGTATCTGGAGTCTCTTGAGGCGATCGCCCAGGGACCTGCGAACAAGGTGTTCCTCCCAATGGAGGTCGCTGGGATCATGGGAAGCATCGGCGGGATCGCCGAGCTGTTCAAGAACGACGCGGTACGCCCAACGTCTCCCACTCCCCCTCCGCCTGTGCGGTAGAGGGAGTCATGAACTGCACGAACAGAAAGGAGCGTCGCAAAGCGGCGCTCCTTCTCTTTGCCATCACTTGTTCACAGAAACCTAGTGGCCCCCACCGACAACCATATCGTGTGCGTGCTCCATCTGATCGACGATGAAACCGAAGCACTCGGTGGCCGCCTTCCGACTGCCAGGCAGGTTCACGATCAGAGTCGTGCCCCTGAGACCGGCTGTAGCGCGCGAAAGCATCGCCCGACGGGTGACCTCGAGGCTGCCTATCCTCATCGCCTCAGCGATTCCGGGAGCCATTCTGTCGCATACCGTCGCAGTGGCCTCCGGAGTAACGTCCCGAGCACTGAAACCGGTCCCCCCGCACGTGAGAACGATGTCTGTGTGCGCGTCGTCGGCAAGTGACTCGAGGGCGATCACGATCGCGTCTTGATCATCGGGGACCACACGGTGATCGATCACGATCCAGCCATTCTCAACACATGTTGCAGCCAGAGCCGCGCCCGCCGTGTCCTCGGCCAGCGATCTGGTATCGCTGCATGTGAGAATCGCAATGTTCAGTGAACCCACTCCCACTCACTCCCCTTCTGGCTCAGGAACACGGTCACATGTGCCATCGCCAACAGAGTCGATGACTATCTCATCGCCCGCCTTCATCTCTCCGGGCTCGCAGACCACAGCGAAGACGCCCTCCTTGGGCATCACGCAGTCGCCTGCCTGGTAGTAGATGGCACAGCGGTTGTGGCACACCTTGCCGATCTGACTGATCTCGAGCACGACACCTTCACCGACGGACAGACGCGAGCCGACGGGCAACGCCGGAAGATCGAGGCCCCTTGTGGTCACATTCTCGCCAAAATCCCCAGCTGTGACGTCGAGACCCTTTGCCACCATCTTGTCCACCGACTCTTGGGCGAGAAGACTCACCTGCCTGTGCCAGTCACCCGCGTGCGCGTCACCATCGACCCCGTGATCGTGAACGAGGTCGATGCACGCAGTGGGAGTCTTGCGCACACCTTTACGATCGGAGATGTTGACGGAGACAACCGTACCGCGCATTCCGGGTTGAATGGAAACTGTCACCGTTCCTCCTCCTGACGCACCCATCTGCCGGATCGACCGCCCTCTTTGCTGAGCAGCCGAACATCCTCGATGACCATGCCGCGGTCCACGGCCTTGCACATGTCGTAGATGGTGAGCGCGGCGGTCGCCGCAGCGGTGAGCGCCTCCATCTCGACACCTGTTCTTCCGGTTGTCTCGGCCGTCGCCTCTATCTCGATTCCTACTCTAGCGTCGCCTGAGGGCGCGAGCTGGACGGTCACACTCGTGAGCGGAATCGGGTGGCACAGCGGGATCAGATCCGATGTTCGTTTCGCGGCCGTGATGCCAGCTATCCGAGCGACCGCCATGACGTCTCCTTTCGCAGCCGTCCCCGACTCGATTAGAGCAAGCGTCTCCGGTCGCATCCGAATGAAGGATCCCGCGACCGCAACACGTCGAGTCTCCGGCTTCTCGCCAACGTCCACCATGTGCGCGTGACCTCTCGCATCAAGATGCGTGAGCCCATCGCCCCGAACGGGAGTATCAGACATTGCCTCACCCTCCAATCTGCGACATGCCGCGCACAGTACCGCGTCGCTGCTCGTGCGTTTCAGGCTTCTCTCTCAGTGCGGCGGCAATCACCTCGTTCACTTCTCGGTCCGTGCCCTCACGCAGCGCTGTCTTGACATCGAACTCCCGGTCCGAGAACAAACATGGCCTGATTCGACCGTCGGCCGTCAGACGCAACCTGTTGCACTCGCCGCAGAAGTGCCGCGACAGCGGTGAAATGACACCCAAAGTGCCGACGGAAGCCGGCATCGTGAAGTAGCGAGCCGGACCCCATCCCTCGGGACCCTGGCCTTTGTGCACGGCCTCTATGGGCCCCAGCCCCTGAGCCGACATTGCAGTGCCGAGCGTTTCAATGATCTCGTCCGATGGCACGTGATCGGCCTCGGTCCAACACCCTTGGTGCCCTCGCGCGCCCACAGCGTTGGCGTCTCCGACAGGCATGTACTCGATGAACCGCACGTGGATCGGTCGATCGATCGCCAACTTGGCGAACGAGGCGAGATCCTGCTCCAACGAGCGAACCACGACCACATTGAGTTTCACGGGCTTGAACCCGACCTCCAGTGCGGTATCGAGCCCGTCAAGAGCATCCTGAAGTCGTCCGCCTCGTGTCATCTCCGCGTAGACATCGGGATCCAGTGAATCGAGTGATATGTTCACACGCGACAAGCCCGCGTCGCGCAGCTGCTGTGCATACTTGGGCAACAGGATCGCATTCGTCGTGAGCGCGATGGAGTCGAGTCCGGTGATCGCCCTCAAGCGTCTGACATGCCCGACGAGACCCTTGCGCACCAGTGGCTCCCCGCCTGTGAGGCGAATCTTCCGGATCCCATTCTCCACCGCGATCGCCGCGAACCGCTCGATCTCCTCAAAACTCAGGATGCCCTCCATGGGCTTCCACTCAATGCCCTCAGGCGGCATGCAGTAGACGCAGCGCAAGTTGCATCTGTCGGTGACGCTTATTCGCAGATAGTCGATCGTACGTCCATGCGAGTCATGCGCCATTCCGGTTCGCTCCTTCCACGTTCGTGAGGAATGTAGCTTCCAGGAATCCTGCGATTCCCGCCGCATCGTCAAGATCGAACGATGGAACGCCGGGCAGCGTCGCAAAGTCAGTGACCAGAGCGATAACGTCCTTGGGGGCACTGATCAACTCAGTCGATCGAGCCTTGCGCGCAACCTCGATCCGTGCACGAGCTGTGCGCTTGAAGCCCTCAGCGATGAGTATGTCCACGTCGCCCGCATACTGCACTATCTCGTCGATCGAGAGCTCATGCTCGACCTTGCGCATGACCGCGAACTTGGTGGGCGCCGATACCATCGACACCACGGCCCCTGCCTGCGCGTGGCGATACGAGTCCTTGCCGGGAACGTCGATCTCAAAGTCGTGAACGTGGTGCTTCACCGTAGCCACCCTGTGACCGCGGGAGGCTAGTTCAGCCACGACCTTCTCCACTACCGTCGTCTTGCCCGAGTTGGATTCGCCGACGAAGGCCACTATGGGAACGCCCGTCTCCATACTGTGGGTTCTCCTCACACGTCTGACCGGATCAGAAGCAGCCCAGACCGCAATCATGCACCCTGATCTCGTTCAGGTCGGCTGCGGCTCCGGCGACTTTGTACGAGACATTCATGTCCTCGGCCAGCTTGCGCAGCACGGCGCACGTGATCTTCCCATCCGACGCGGCGCCCATGACGGCGGCGGCCAGTTCCGGGGTCACACGATCCGCGATCGCGGGGTCGACTTTCTTGGTTTCACTCATAGCTGGATCCCTTCGTCGATATCAAGCCGTATACAGTCCACGATCTGGCCTGCTGAGAACTCCCGCTCGCCCTCGGGCAGGACCACGAAGCAGTTGCCCTTGTGCACCGACATGAGAAGCGCAGATGACTGGTTGCCGGAGAGTGCGACCTCAAGCCCATCTTCTGCGCGTGACACGACCCCGCGCATGAAATAGCGCCTGTCCGGCTTCTTGCGAACGTCATGCGCGAGCCGAGCCCGGACGATCGGACGATCGAGCTCTGTGTGACCGAGCATGTATCGAATCGCCGGCCTCACGAACATCTCAAAACCCACATATGTGCTGGTCGGATTGCCCGGTAGCCCAAAGAACGGCGTCTCATCGATCATCCCCATCGTCTGAGGATTGCCAGGACGCATGGTCACCTTGCAGTACATCAGCTCTCCAAGTTCCTGGAGCACTGGCTTGACGTAGTCGAAGTCGCCTACCGAGACTCCTCCGGTGGTCACAATGAAATCCGAGTTCGCAGCCGCGTGAGTGAAAGCCTCACGCGTCGCCTGCATGTCGTCGGGCACGATGTCATAACGCACCGGAATGCCTCCGGCAGCGATCACCTGCGCGGCCACCGAATACGAGTTGGAGTTCCGTATCTTGCCGGGACCTGGGACCTGGTCGACCTCGACCAACTCGCTTCCCGTGGACAGCACCGCCACTCTGGGACGACGATACACCGACACCTTCGCGTGCCCCGTGGACGCAAGCAACCCGAGTCCTGCGGGGCCGATTGACTCACCGCGGTTCAACACGACGTCGCCGGCGCGAACCTCCTCGCCACGGCGCCTCACATTCTCGCCCTCGGCAACAGCGCGGCTAAGAGCAACAAGTGAATCGATCGCACCATCACCCTCGATCACCGAGGAATACTCGACCATCACGACCGCGTCAGCTCCCAGTGGCATGGGAGCTCCTGTCATGATGCGCGACGCCTCGCCAGGGCCGACCTCCAGTTCGGGGTAGTCCCCAGCCGCGATGTGCTCGATGATCCGCACCCGAGCCGGCGTCTGTTCACTCGCCCCGTTCAGATCAGCTGCACGCACAGCAAACCCGTCCATGGCGGAATTGTCGAATGGCGCCACATCGATATCGGATGCCATGTCCTGTGCAAGTACACGGCCCAAGGAGTCGAGTAGGTCCACCCGCTCGACGTCCATCACTTTCACATGTTGAAGTAGCAGCTCACGCGCCTGCTCAACAGTCATGGTAGAACTCATACCGAACCTCCTTCCCTGATACGCCATGCGTTCGTGTAGATCACTAGTTTGCCGCCTCTCGCATAGCCGATCAGAGTGACTCCGAGCTCGCTCGCCACCTCTGCCGCAAGATCAGTGACTGCCGTGCGTGACACTACTATCGGCACACCGGCGCGCATCGCCTTGACCGCCATTTCCGAGGAGATCCGTCCACTTGTCAGCAACACGGCGTGATCGAGGGTAGCTCCATCGCGCCACGCTGCCCCAAGCACCTTGTCGAGCGCGTTGTGCCTGCCGACATCCTCACGCATGAAGGCGATAGTTCCGCCCATACCGATCGCACACGCGTGCATACCGCCCGTCTCACGGTAACGCTCTGCGCCTCTGGCCATCTGGCCCATCATGTCGTACACGCTCTCCGCAGTGATGGACAGGCCCGATTCAACCGGATCCACGCCGGTCAGATGACCTGCGGATGTGAACGTGACACCTCGGCCGCAGCCGCTGGTCACGTAGCGCTTGCGCCCTCGCATACTGACGGGCGTCTCCTCGTCCGAAGTCACGAAGACCATGCCCCGACGGGCGTCCACCTCGATGCAGCCGAGCCGATCGCGGTCAGTCAGGAATCCCTCAACGTGCAGGAACCCCACGGCCATGTCCTCCAAGTCACTCGGCGTTGCCTGAGCATTCACCATCTCGACTCCATTGAGATAGACGGTGATGGGCTTCTCCGAAGGCATTCCTCGGACACGGCGTGTGCCGACCTCGACCACATGCATCCGAACCGTAGTCTCGGACTCCGTTTCCCCGGAGGTGGTGCGATCCAGATCGTGAGGCGTGTTGATGTTGATCAGGCTCTTGAGATCCGGGTCCACCAACCGCAGCTCATCGGAGGAGACCTCGGTGACCTTCAGGCGAGCGAATGGCGCCACGGGGCGGCGCTCTCCCGCATCGAGCGTCTCACGAGCCACCGAAAGCACCGTCTTCACGCGATACAGGGCCAGTAACGGTTCAAGCCCCTTGCCGTCATTGGGTACGACCACATCGGCACCATCTCTGCGTTTCCAGAGCTCGAGCACGACCGCAGAAGTCACCCAAGGCATGTCGGCAGCCACGACCAACAGCCATTCATCTCTGGCTTGGGCGAGTCCAGTGACAATGCCGCCCAACGGTCCCAGATGATCCACCTCGTCCGTGACTATGAGCACCCCTTCAGGAAGCCCTGCCTCCGCTGCAGCCTGGGGCCTGGTAGTAACGACCATCACGTTGCGACAGATCTCGCCCATTGCCGACACAACGCGAGACACCATCGGGATGCCCTCGATCTCAAGCAGGGTCTTGTCGACGCCCATTCGTTGGGATCGACCGCCCGCCAGCACCGCCGCAGTGATCGGAAGCTTCTCGGTCTCCTCAGTCACTTCCCTCGCCCTCCTCCTTCGCGACTCTGACTGCGGTTGCCTTGAATGCGAAGCTGACCTGATCTCCCACTGAGACTTCGAGGTCTCGCACCGCCGCATCAGATATCGATGCGGCAAGACTCAAACCGTCAACGGCTCCAACCAATGTCCAACTCACACCGCTGCGCCGCAGCGAGGTCACTGTGACATCCAGTCTGTTGCGAGCTGAAGCCGTTCCCTCAGGCGGCTGCTTCCACACGGTCACGTCTTCCGGCCTCACAGCCAACCGAACACGCTCCCTCGCCGCGATTTCACCGGAAGCATAGACCATGGTGCCTCCGACCCGAATGACCATCAGTCCGGCGGAGATCGACTCGACGACCCCGAACAGCGGTGCCTCGACTCCCAGGAACGACGCCGTCCATACATCCTGGGGCACGCCGATCACCTCATCGGAGAACCCTTCCGCAACGATGCTCCCGTCCCGCATGATCGCAATGCGGTCGGCCAGCACGAGAGCCTCATCGTGATCGTGGGTCACGTATACGGTTGTGATGCCTCTGGAACGGAGTATCTCCGAGAACTCCAACTGCATGCGCCGCTTGAGCATCAGATCGAGCGATGACAGCGGCTCATCGAGCATGAGCAGCCGAGGTTCAAGCACCAGAGCGCGAGCCAATGCGACTCGTTGAGCCTCTCCGCCCGAAAGCGCGCCCGCTGACCGCTTCTCGAATCCGGAAAGACCCACGACCTCGAGTATCTCCGAAACCCTGCGAGCGGTCTCCCGGCGATCCACTCGGCGCAACTTGAGTCCGTAGGCTACGTTCTCCTCAACGGTGGCCTTGATCAGATACGGCCGCTGAAAGACTGCCGCCGTGAGTCTGCGCGATTCAGAATCGCGAGGTTTGCGACATACGCCATCAACGCGCACCTCGCCTGTGTCCGGCGCCTCAAGCAGCCCGGCAATCTCAAGGAGCGTCGACTTCCCGGCACCGCTGGGGCCGAGCAGCGCGAGCGTAGATCCCGCGGGAACGCGCAGGTACGGGACCGACAGCCTGAAGCCGGCCTTGAACGCGCGCTCCACGCCCATCAGTTCGAGCTCGACTGGCGAGTCGCTCATCGGTGGCCCTCGTATCGCTCGGCCGACGTCTGACCGATCACCAGCACCGCGTTCACGATCGCGATCATCCCCAGCAACATCATGGCGAGAGAAAGCGCCTGACCATATCGGCCCATCCGCGTGAACTGCACGATCGCCGTGGTCATCACACGGGTGTCGCCGGCGATGTTTCCGCCGACCATCTGCACTGCCCCCACCTCGGAAATGATGGCACCGAACCCGGCTGCAACTGCTGCAGCCACGCCCACCCTGGCCTCTTTCAACACGAGCAGAACCTCATGGAAGCGACTAGCGCCCAGCGCCCGCGCCTGAAGTCGAAGCTGCCGAGGAACCGCAGCCACTGATGCCGCCGTGAAGGCCACGACCAACGGCAGTGCGATGAGAACCTGCGCGACCACCATGGCATCACGCGTGTACAGCATGCTGAGTTCGCCGAACGGCCCACGTCGGGAGAGTCCCATCGCAACGATCAATCCAACAGCGACCGGGGGAAGCCCCATGCCCGTGTTCGCAACGAGCAATCCGATCCTTCGTCCCGCGAATCGCCGTATTCCCCGCCAGACACCGAGAGGAACACCGACTCCCAGTGCGATGAGCGCAGCGGTGCCTGAGACGGCCATCGAGACTCTGATGATCACCCAGACATCCACCGCGCCCGAAGCTAGGAGCTCGATACCTTCGGTCAGGGCATCTGTGTAGATGCTCCAGCCCACTCTGCCTCCCGACTACTTGGCGTTGGGGACGAAAAGGGGTTCACCGAATGTGTCGACTCCGTAGTCAACGATCACGGCTTGGCCCTCAGCGCTTGTGATCCAGTCAGAGAAAGCCTGTGCGCCTTCCATGTTGGTCGCATCGGTGACCACGATCACGCCGTACTGGTTGAAAAGGTCATCGGAACCCTCATAGACGACTCCTATGTCCAGCGCATCAAGCAGGTTGAGGAAGGTCGCGCGATCCGTGAGGGTGTAGCCTTGCTTCTCGGACGCGATCTTGAGCGTGTCGCCCATTCCCTGCCCGGTCGCCAGGTACCAATCCCCTTCGGGAGTCTCCACGCCAGCGGTCGCCCACAGAAAGAGCTCCTTCTTGTTCGTGCCGGAGTCATCTCCCCGCGAGTAGAACGTGCCACCGTTGTCCATTATCGCTTTCAGAGCTTCGGCAGCCGTGGCGGCGCTACCGGCTTCAGCTGAGTCGCCATCAGGACCCACGACGACGAAATCGTTGTACATGACATCCTTGCGTTCAATGCCGAACCCATCTGCGACGAACTCCCCCTCTGAGGATTTTGCGTGCACAAGAAGCACGTCCGCATCCTTGTTCTCACCCATCGTCAGCGCTTCGCCAGTGCCTACCGCAACGACCTTTGCTATGTACTCTGGATAGGCCTCGTGGAATGCCGGGATAAGCACATCGAACAACCCGGAATCCTGTGTCGAGGTAGTCGAAGCTAGTATGATCTCCGTCTGCTCGACTTCCGGTGATTCGATCTCAGGTGCTTCGGAACCCACATCTGCCTCCATCGTTGCATCGGAGCAGCCCAAAAGCACGACTGCCATCAGTACGACGAGGAGAAGAATCGAGAGTTTCGACACCAACGTGAAACGTACTCTGCCCATATTGATCCCCTTCCAGAACGGGAGATCGCACAGTTTCCCATGCGACCCTGTCGGTCCGGCCACCTTGGCCTGGCAGTGTACGGCTACAGGTGAATCGGACTAGGAGTTATTGCGTGTTCAATCGTAGAACACGACGGTCAAACGATAGCACGACGGAACCAACCGCGCATTATTCACCGATTTCCATTAACACCGTGTCGCATAACGGGCCTTCACGGATTATTGTGCAGGTTTTCACATGATGATACAGGCAGGAAACATGTTTGGCGTGTGCGTCCAACAGGCATAAACTGGACATAATATACGCGTGCGACGCGTGTGCTTGCGCAAGGCCTGGAGTTCTTTGCGCGCGCTCACTCACAAAGTCGCGCATTCGAATCGCTGATTCGAATTTCTGCATCGGGTATCACCCGAGGCAAGGAGGCGAGAAGCGCACTTGGCACCTGATGCCGGCTGATTGAACCAAACAGTCGTAAGGGTCATCGGTCCAAGAAAGGGGGAAATATGAATATCACTAGGCGTGGCTTCTTCAAGCTATCCGGGGCAGCTTTCGCTGCTGGAGTCCTATCCGATTTCGTCGGACAGAGCACGGCCCTCGCAGCGGAAACACCATTGGAATGGCGTCTGTCCGACGTCATGGAGACACCGAGCATCTGTTGTTACTGCTCGGTCGGATGCGGAAGCATCCTGTCCGTCAAAGACGGTGAACTGGTCAACCTCGAGGGAGATCCCGATCATCCCATCAACAGAGGTTCTCTTTGCTCAAAGGGTTCGGCTCAGTTCAACGTCAGGAACGTGTACGACCCCGAGTCCGGGGACCTAATACTCAACCCGTACCGCCAGACAACGGTCAAGTATCGTGCCGCTGGTTCAAGTGAATGGGAAGAGAAGGACTGGGACTGGGCGATCATGGAGATCGCCAAGCGCGTAAAGAAGACTCGAGACGAATCTTTTGAGACCACTGACGCCAACGGTGTCACCGTAAACAGAACCGAGGCGATCGGCTTTCTGGGTGGCGCTGCCCTCGATGACGAGGAATGCTACGTTATCCAGAAGTTGGCAAGGGCACTTGGCGTCACATTCATCGAGCATCAGGCTCGTATTTGACACAGCTCAACTGTTGCCGGTCTTGGCAACACATTTGGGCGAGGCGCCATGACGAATCACTGGATCGACATCCGTAACTCCGATGTCATCATGGCAATCGGCGGCAACAACGCCGAGAATCACCCCATCTCAATGAAGTGGGTCACAGAGGCTCGCAAGAACGGCGCGAAGTATATCGTCGTCGACCCCCGCTTCACCCGAAGCGCTGCTGTCGCAGATCTCTATGGTCCGATCCGTTCAGGCTCGGACATCGCCTTCTTCGGCGGTCTCTACAAGTACATCTTCGACAACAAGCTCTACCACGAGGCTTACGTCAAGAACTACACCACGGCCTCGTGGCTCGTGAACCCCGACTACGATTTCGAGGACGGGCTCTTCTCGGGCTACGACGAAGCCAGCCGCAAGTACAGCAAGGACACTTGGCAGTATCAGACCGACGGTGAGACTCCGTGGGACACCGAGGGCGCGTTCGCGTGGGTCAATGCACCTGGGACACCGGCCTTCACGACGCCGGTCGCCAAGACGCCCATGAAGGATATGACGCTGTCAGATCCGAATTGCGTCTTCCAGCTCATGATGAAGCACTACGAGCGCTACACGCCCGAGGTCGCCTCTGCAGTCTCCGGAATGCCGCTCGAGCGTATGCTTGAGATCTGGGACCTCTTTGCTTCCACAGGCCAGCCGGGCAAGGCAGGCACCATCCTGTATGCAATGGGCATGACCCAGCACACCTATGGCTCGCAGAACGTGCGCGCCATGGCCGTCACACAGCTTCTTCTTGGCAACATGGGTATGCCTGGCGGTGGCGTCAACGCGCTTCGCGGCGAGTCCAACGTTCAGGGCTCCACGGACATGGCGATGTTGTTCCATATCATCCCCGCGTACATGGCCACACCGAACGCAACCGTTCATGAGAACCTCCGTGGCTACCTCGAGAAGGAGACTCCTTCGGGTGGGTACTGGACCAACAAGCCGAAGTTCTTCATCTCGTTGCTCAAGGAGATGTACGGAGACTATGCGACTGAGGCGAACGACTATGCGTACGCCATGATGCCCAAGCTCAACGGCAAGAATCACAGCCACATCGCGATGTTCGAGGCGATGAATGAGGGAGTCATCAAGGGCTTGTTCCTCTGGGGACAGAACCCGGCAGTCGGCGGTCCCAACTGCTCCATGGAGCGCAAAGCCATGGAGCAGCTGGACTGGATGGTCTCTGTCGACCTGTGGGAGACCGAAACAGCCGCATTCTGGAAGGCCCCCACTATCGATCCCGCAACGGTCAACACCGAGATCTTTATGCTTCCGGCTGCTTGCCACTACGAGAAGCAGGGATCGGTCGCCAACTCCGGACGCTGGATCCAGTGGCGATGGAAGGCAGTCGATCCTCCTGGCGAAGCCAAGGACGACGCGGAGATCTGCACTGAGATCACACTCGCACTGAAGGCTCTCTACGAAGCCGAAGGTGGCGCAGTTCCAGAGGCCATCACCAAGCTCACGTGGGACTACGTGGACGAGAACGACCACGTCGATATCTCCAAGATCGCACGCGCCGTGAACGGCTACACCGTCGCCGACGGCAAGCTCCTGTCGAACTTCACGAAGCTTGCGGCCGATGGATCGACAGCCTGCGGCAACTGGATCTACTCAGGCTATTGGAACAACGAAGACTCAATGGAGGCAGTAGACCAGCCGACCGGTGCCCGCGATGACACCGACCCAACCCGCAAGGGACTCGAGGGCGGAATGGGATCCTACCTCGGTTGGTCGTTCGCATGGCCGGTCAACAGGCGCATCATCTACAACCGTGCGTCCTGCGATCTCGACGGCAAGCCATGGAACCCGGACAAGCCGCTCTTCGAGTGGACCGGTACTGAGTGGCTCTCAAATGACGTCCCGGACTTTGGAAACAAGGCCGCCGACGGCACCGAGACCAAGCCACCAAATGCGACCGCTTTCATCATGCTTCCCGAGGGCGAAGCACGCCTGTACGCGCAGGGTATGGCCGACGGTCCGTTCCCCGAGCACTACGAGCCCTTCGAGAGTCCCACAGACAATGCTCTGTCCAGTCAACAGAACGACCCGGCCGTCGTGATCTGGGAATCCGCCAGTCTCGGCACAAAAGAGAATTGGCCAATCGTAATGACCACGTATCGTCTGACCGAGCACTGGCAGACGGGTCAGATGACCCGCAACCTGCCGTGGCTGGTCGAGATCATGCCCAAGATGTTCGTTGAGCTCTCCATTGAGCTCGCCGATGACAAGGGCATCGTTTCCGGTGACAACGTGATCATCGAGAACAACCGTGGTGCCATCAAGGCCTACGCGATGGTCACAAACCGCTTCAAGCCATTCCAGATCAACGGCGAGACCGTCCACCAAATCGGTACTCCGTGGCACTGGGGCTACACCGGCTCATGCTCAATCGGTGGAATCGCGAACGACCTCACTCCTAATGTTGGCGACGCCAACACGATGATTCCGGAGTACAAGGCGTTCTTGGTCGACATCCGGAAGGAGGAGGTGTAGACAATGGCTGAGATGGCTATCTTCTACGACGCCTCCAAGTGCACCGCGTGCAAAGGGTGCCAAGTGGCGTGCAAGCAGTGGAAACAACTGCCCTCGCCGCTGACGGCCGACGAGTTCGAATTCACCAAGAGCTACCAGAGTCCGCTAGAAGTCAGCCCTAACACATGGATCATCATGACCTTCGATGAGGTAGACCAGGAAATCGGCGTCGAGTGGAACTTCATGCGTCGCGCATGCTTCCACTGTTCGGACGCAGCCTGCGAGCAGGCGTGCCCGGTGGGTGCGATCTCAAAGAAGGACAATGGCGCAGTGGTCATCGATCAGGAGAAGTGCATCGGGTGCCAGTACTGCACCAATGCCTGCCCCTTCGATATCCCCAAGTGGGAAGAGGCCGACAACAAGACGTTCAAGTGCTGGCTATGCCAGGACCGTCTTGCCAACGCCCGCCTTCCGGGTTGCGTCACGACGTGCCCCACGGGCGCCCTCACGTTCGGAGAGCGCACCGAGATGGTCGCAGCGGCCAAGACGGCACTCGACGATGTCAAAGCCAGAGGCTTTGACAAGGCTGAGCTCTACGGCGTCGACGAGCTCGAGGGCATGCACGTTCTCTTCCTCGCACATCGTGGTCTTGAGGCCCATGGCCTCGTTCGTGACCCGAAGGTGCCGGATATGATCGAGTTCTGGCAGCTCCTCAAGCCGCTCGGTGGCGTAGCATTCGCCGCCGCTGTCGGCGGTCTGGGTCTGTCATACCTGTCAGGCATCGGCTACAAACGTGAAGAGCCGGATGAGCCCGAGGAGGTGGAGAAGTAGATGCGATACATACAGAGACAAAGCAAGCACGCGCGGACCGTTCACTGGTTCCATACGATCGCATGCCTAAGCCTCTTCATCACGGGACTCTTCCTGTACGTGCCGGCCTTCGCCGGTGGGCTCGATGTTGGCGTGCTGCAAGCTGGTCGCCTCATTCACCGCATCGCAGCGGTGATCTTCATAGGTGTTCCGCTGATCGGCACCCTCGTCAATCCCAAGGCAGTGGCGCATAAGTTCAAGGAGTACTTCCAGGCGTGGACACCAGAGGACAAGGAATTCATGAAGAAGTTCCTTCCCTACATGTTCGCACCCAAGAAGGTTCACATGCCCAAGCAGGATCGCTACAAGTCTGGACAGAAGGTCGCCGATCTCGCGGCGATCGTCTTCTCCATGCTGATCGCGATCAGTGGAGCGTTCATGTGGATCGGCGTGTCACCAACCTTGAACGTGGAGTTCTCAGCCAGCCTCATGCGATTCATGTACTTCATGCATGACGGCTCGATGATTGCTCTTGGAGTCCTGCTACTTGCACATATCTTCGTGGGCGCAGGCATCTTCCAGCCATATCGCGGAACGCTCCGTCTGATGTTCGGAGATGGCAAGATTTCCGAAGAAGAGGCCAGGTTCCACTGGGGCTTCTGGGCCGAGGATGAGCTCAAGAGTGGGAAGAACGTGACCGAGGAGTAAGCTCCAGGAGCTTTTGGAGCCCAATCTGCACGACGAAGGCCGGGTCATCTGACCCGGCCTTCGGCTTTTGTGTGATAGAGCGCGAACTGTGCTCTCTACTCGGTGGTCGGTGCATCGGCGGGATTGGAATCGATATTCGTGCCCTCACCGTCGATCGTCTCCCGGGGTGTAGCTTGCGCATCTCCTGCCACGTCCGCGATACCGCGCTCAATGAACGTGACCATGTTCTCCTTCGTCGTCGCGCCGGTCACCCGATCCAGCTCGACACCATCAGCGTCGAGAAGAACAAACGTGGGAGTCAGGAATACGCCGAACTCTTCGACCTTGGCCTTGCCCTCATCTGTCGTGATGTTCACGATCTCAAAAGAGTCGATCTTGGGCGTGTACTCATCCTGAAGCTCCGCGACTATTGGCTCCATCTCTTGACAGAAAGGACACTCGGGATCATAGAACTGAATGAACTGCAGCGCGGCCTTCTCTGTGGGCACATCATCGGCAGCGCAGCCCGTCATAACGGGCCCGACTGTCGTGATCAGCGCCAACACTGTCACCAGAAGCGATACTCTCTTGAACACGTCTCCTCCTTTGCGTCGAGCCACCTTGGGTCCGACGGCGTATCCGCGCAAGCCGATGCGGCTCGCGCTGTTCTTTGGGCGCTACTTCGCTGCACTCAACTCCTCGACTGCGGCGAGCATCTCATCGATGTCTCGGGCTTCATTGAGTGTGGAATGCTGGACGAAGCGCACAACGCCCTCCGTGTCGATCAGGTAGCTCCACCTGTTGGCGACCATCTGTCGCTCGTTGTAGGCACCGAACTCAGGGGTGACGTCACGGCCCCAGTCCGCCAGCAGATCGAACGGGAGCTCGAGCTGCTTGCGGAACTCTCCCGCTGAGGCATATGAATCAAGGCTTATACCGAAGACCTCGGTATTCATCTCCTGCAACCGGTCGTAGTTG
>JAQIBK010000193.1 GCA_027859125.1 Actinomycetota bacterium
ACCCTATGTAACGCTCCAGCTCCTGATCCGGCTCGGCCACTCCGGGCTCGATGGGAATGAGCCGCCATTGATACTCCAGAATGCTGTTCGTCTCGTCGTCGACCACGATGTCCAGGCGCCCGATCTGGTCCGTTCCCACGCCGGCTGTCACGATCAACACACCGTTCTCCTCGGCGGGCTTGTCCAGGATCGTGTGCGAGTGACCGCCGATGATGATGTCCACTCCCCACGCGGGGTCCAGCATCTTCGCGAGCTCCACGTCGGACTCGAAGCCGATGTGAGTGAGGACCACGGTCAGATCGATGTCGGACTTCTTGTACGCGTTGGTGATCGTGCCGACGGCCTTGCTGGCCTCCTCGAGGTTCACGAATGAGCCGATGAGAGAATCGCTCCCCAGCGAGTCCATGATCTTCTCTGTCACGATGCCGGTGAACAGCACGTCGAACCCGGCCTTCTTGAGCACGATATGGGGATTCATGAGGCGTTTGAAGTAGTCCTTGATGTAGATATTTGCGTTGACCAGCGGGAATGTGGCCACTTTCTCCAGGAACAGCAAGTGCGGTAGGCCGTAGTCAAGTTCGTGGTTGCCCAATGCCGCCACATCGGGCGCCAGGTAGTTCATGATCTCGATCGTGGATATCCCCTGGAACTCCGAGTCGATTATGTTGCCCTGCAACATGTCACCGGCTATCACGTAGAAGACGTTCTCTTCCTCCTGTCGCACCTTGTTGATGTAGCCGGAAAGGAGAGCAAGCCCGCCAACGAGATCCTTGGAGCCCTCCTCCTCCTGGGCGAAGAAGTCCCCATGCATGTCATTACTGTGCAGAATCGTGAAGCGCTTGGTCCCCATCTGGCCCCTCCCACATATCCCGTTCGCCGGATGCGTCCGCAACGGATGCACATGGTTGGTATTCCCAAGATACATGGCCTGTATGACAACGCCCATCTTGTTGATCCCGCCGTGCGTCCTTCTCCGACAACGAACGCGGACTTCATGTGTACGAAGACTGAATGTGTTGGTAAACGAACTACACGGGGTAATCAAGGCTACTCACCAGCATACGGGTAGGTGAATTGGGGTGCTCGGCAGACGGCACCATCATCACTCATGCAGAGACCTCCCGTCACCGGACGGGGACATCCTCACCATGCTCAGTCAAGGCGAGAAAGCGGTTCTGAAGCACATCTCAAGCGGCGGGGATCTGCGGGTGAGGCTGGAGAACATGGGTCTGCGCCCAGGCAAGGTGGGAATCGATGACAGGGCGGCAGCCTCAGAGAAAACACACTTCCTGAGTAGCCGCTGCGACAACGTAGCAGCGTTCGTTGTTCGAATCGGGGTCCAGCGGAACGAGAAAGAATCCGGGACGACTCGGTTGGTAGCCCGTTGTGGTTCCCACAAGGACCTCACCGTCTTGGAATTCCACCTTGATGGGACGCCCAGCCGGAGGATTTGACGGATCGATCTCCTTGTTCTCCGTGTACCCCGGGTCGCCATCGAAGTCCTTCACAAAGAACAGCGCTTTCAGCTCATCCATGTGACCGTCGGCGAATCGCGCTACGATTCGGTTCATCGGCCACTCCTCTCGTAAGCAATGCCAACCTACGGCCGTGCTGCTTGCGAGCCCTCTTTGCGCTTCCATAGTAACGCTTGTGCCGCTCACCAGAAATGCGGGGCGATTTCCCGACAGCTATGGTCGGTACTGTTCCTGGATCTCAGTGATCACGTCATCGCCTATGGTGATCAGGTACGGCGACAACGTCTTGTACCCTTGGTTTCCGGGCTCGTCCGAGAATATGGTCGCCAGCTCTGACACAGGAACCGGCGCGGCTGGCGAGGCACCTTCCAAGAGCACTACGCTCGCATCGTCGGCAACGGGAAAGGCCCAGCTTCCGGTGTTCTCGTTCAAGATGTGGTAGCCATCGGGTGCGTCCCCGCCCGAGGCGGCAAGCGCCTCGTCGCCAGTGAGCCAGACCACGAGGTCCACAGTTGCGAGATAGCCATCGTCCCCTTGGGACAGATCCGTGATGAAGCACATCTGTCGACCGTAGGTGAGATCCTGTTGAGTGTCAGCAGGTGTTGAGTCTCCAGTTTGCTCAAGAACCACCGGATCGACCACCTCAACCTGCGATGACTCCGGAGTCTCTTCTGTTGAAGAGGATGTAGCACATCCTGCGACGAGACCCAGCAACAGTACCCCGGCGACCAATGCGGACATGTGGCGCATCTTGATCCCCCCGGATCATGACTAGAGACCGCTCGAACCCGTGAACAAGAACACGGCTACGAAGATTATAGCGGCCGCAACCATGAAGAACCCAAATGTCCCGAGACCGACCCACAGCTCGAAGTAGGGATTGCGATTGCGCAGCTTGAATGCCATCTGCTCTGCTGACGAGAGTTCGGCAGTCACCTGCGGCGCAGCCATCGCCTCAGCGATCTGCAGCACGCGCATCAGGTCATCAACCCACAGTCTCGCCTGCTCGGCGGTGATGTCGATTCCGAACAGCTTCCGGTTGCCGCTGAGCATCAACACCAACGCACCGGGCCTCAAGATCACCTGCTGGCGCGTGAAAACAGTGCTTCCCAGCGATGTGAGCCGACGTATCGCCGAAACGGCAGTGGGATCGGCCAGCAGCGCGCGAGTCCACGCCTCGTCGGCAGCGAACACGGTCGATGCGGCGAGTTCCGGAGCAGCCAGAGCCAGAGGTGTCTTGCCAGCCAGCTCCGCAAAGAA
>JAQIBK010000082.1 GCA_027859125.1 Actinomycetota bacterium
GGTCAAATGACAGCCGTCAGTGAGCATTAGGTACGCAGGTAGATAGCGACGCGATTCCTATGGAGGTCTTGCCCAAGATCTCATAGGTCGGATGCGCCGATCACACGAACCGCACTAGAAGATCCACTACAAGGAGGCACTGTCTTGAACCACGAATCTGAAATACGACCACCGGTGAGCGCAGCTACCGAAGATGCCGCCGACCACACACTTTCTGACGGCGAACTGCACACGTCAGACGACCAAAACCGACATAGGACCGACCCATGGAGCATTAGACGCAAGATCGTCGTGACAGCCCTGTATCTAGCGCTGATCGCAGCATCAGCCTCCGAGAGGATGAACTAGGCATGAACGCTGTTTCGGATAGTCCCAGGACCACGGTTTCGTGCCCCGATGCTATGTGCCAATCGGAAAGTTCGCAGGTCAGAGGCTCGTATGACATCTCAAGATGGAATGCAGCCAAATACCAGCTCCGAAGAGAATCCTGCATGGTCTGCCTGGGTACGAGGTGCCTCTACCGCTTCTGCGACTATGCGGACTCTGAACTTCCGGCGGTCGGTTCCGCATGCGTGTGGGAGAAGTGGTACGCGGCTAAGGCCGAAGAGGAGTTCGACCGCCTCTTTCCCACTGACGGGCTCGGCACCTATCTTGATGACCGTCATGAGCTCAGGCACGAGTGGACAATCGCCCACCTGCTAGCCAACAGGGCATCCCTACGTATGCATCTCGCGTTCGAAGAGATCGAGGAGTCGATCATCAACCGCAACGGAGGAGTCATCGACCGCAAGCCATTCGAGCACCACGCTCTAGCGATTCGCTATTCCACAAGTGCACGGAACAGGATTCTGGCGATCTATGACAGGATTCCAGCCCTCGTGGAGAAGCGTCGCGTTGAGCGCAGGCTAGCGAAAGTCAAAACGATGATGTTGGAGCACGGCTACTGGAGTCCTTATCGAGGTGACAAGCCACCGTCGATCGAGGATGCCCCATATTGGATTCTGGAGATGGTTGACCAGCAGTAACCGCATTGCGCTGCAAGAATGCTGAGCTAGGGGGTTGCAGTCGTGCTAGGTGCTTCAAGCAAGTCGGGGGTGCGGGCCTCGACTCCTGAGGTCGTCTGAAGCGTAGAGGCCTGCCACATGGTAATCGCCAGCGTCAACACGATACCTATGATCGCAAGGGCGATTGCGAGACGGGATTCCTTCTTCTGCACCTCGCTGGCCTCACGCAGTTCGCCTACCTGGCCCCTCAGCTCTTGCACATGCCTAACAGTCCAGTATTGCCTAGTGATTCCGGTCAAGTCGATTCTCAGGCGAGTCTCATTGGCTCGCAGCGGCCCGTCCACGAAGTCCTTCGCATGCCACACGTACTGCATGTAGTGAGGGCCGTATTCGCCGTCGACTCCACGACGATCAGTTTGCGTGTCATGCGGATCAGGGCTGGTTTTGCCCACGGCCAAGCTTGAAGGCACAAACACGGCCACATCGAGACCACACTGCACGCCACCATGTTCAAGCACGATGGGGACTTCCCACTGAGGTAGGTCGACCATCTTGCAGGCTCGGGGTATCTTCCTCGGGGTGAAGTACTTGAGGCGCAGGTACTGACAGTCGGCGACGTCGTCCACATCAAGATGGCTAGGTACTCGGAACGCCGTGCGAAGCATAGCTCGCTCGCCATGGACCAGTTGTCTCGGGAATGTCCAAGACAACAGATGTGCATCTAGATACTCCTCCAATTCCGTCTCAACCGATCTGAAGACGGTGATGTTGGAGAACTGATACTGACTGATCTTCGCTTCATCGGTCTCCGGGGAAGTGCTGCCGTCGATGGGGGCGAAGGGCGATTCCACCGCGAATAGTCCTGCACGACTTCGATGGTTCAAGAAACAATCAGGATCAGCTAGGCTCCCAGAGAGATCCTTCTCGCCGACCGCATGAATCGTCATTAGTGCCTTGATACCGCCCAGGCCGACCGACGAGATCTCATCGACCTGAAGGATTACGTCACGAATTACCGACGTGTAGTCTTCTTCTTGGATCCAGATCCTATCAACGACCTGGAGAATCTGACACTCACAGGCCGCATCGTCGGATGGCTTGATGAATGCGCACAGCATTAGGGTCCGTCGCAAGGACCGAGGTCGCAGCAGTCGGAAGAGTCGCAGACGCAGTTGTTCACCGCAGCCGAAACTGAGACAAGCTCCTCCTCCTCGTCGTCCCCTTCATCACAGCTGCCAGAGACGGCACCCTTCTTCACTGAAGAAGGCTGACCTCTCTGACAGCGGTCATGCTGGGGACGACGCTGAGGAGGAGCTTTACACGCTATCAGGTGCG
>JAQIBK010000039.1 GCA_027859125.1 Actinomycetota bacterium
TGTCAGCCACGTAGCCGGACTCCCACGTCGGGTCGTCGTTGTACACACGCTCTCCAGGGATGGATCCGGGAAGGCTCGACCAGTCGACGTCGGCTGTGTTCTCGAGGTCGATGCCGGCCTGCACGTTCGGGTCTACAATCGCTGTCGTCACCAGAGAGATTGTCTCGTCAGGTGCCAAGGAGATCGCGCCAAAATCGATCGTTGCCGGGTTGGCGGCGAAGTTGTCCGTGATCGACGCGCTGATGTCGCCCGCCGAGCTATGAGTGGCCGAGACGAGACCGCCGTGGGTCAGATACGTCGGTAGTGTGTCGTCCCAGGTGATGTCGTACGCGTTCGCGGCCCCAGTGTTCTTGATCTCCATGGTGTATGTGACGACTTGACTGCCGCTGTGGGTGATCGGCGCCCCGCTGCTCTTGCTGAGTGTGAGCACCGGCTGATTGATGCTTGTGTCCGTGTCGGTGTTGTTCTGGGTGACTTCGTTGTAGCTCGCATCCCGGCTGCCCGAGTCCGCGTAGTCCCAGTCGATCCGAACCCAGTTGTTGCGTACTGCGTCGGTTCCATCGAATGGCGACGCCCACAGTTCCTGATCGCCGTCCTCCTCGACTGCAGTGCATAGCATGTCGTAGCTGAGCACGAATTCGTAGGCGGATCCGCCACTGGAGTTGTCGATCGGGTTGGCGAGTTCCCACGTGAACTGCGTGACGTTGTTGCCCAGGTTCGCGCGCGTCGGTGTAGATGTCGACTCGAACGCGGCAGCGGTGAGCGGAGTCCCGCCGGTGTCGGTGATCGAGGCACTGCCCGGCACGTAGTACATGCCGTCGATCTGATCGATCTCGTCGACGATCCTGGGCCAGTAGGCGATCATGCCGTCCGGCACAGTCACGGTGATGTCGTAGTGAACGGTTTCTCCGATGGTCACGGGACCTGCGTCGCCGGTCTTGGCGATCGAGAGAGGTGCAAGCTGGATTTCGGCGTCGTCGGTATTTGGGTCGGCGGTGTTGCCGGTTCCCGGCACCGCGCGCCCCGTGCCGTCCGGCTGCGTGTCGTAGGAGACGGTCGCAATGTCGTTCAACGTGATGCCAGCGCCCAGTCCGGTGTCGATGACGGCGTCGTAGTCGATCACGAGCGTCCCGCCACCGGGGATCGGCGTGTCGATGGTCCCATCGTGCAGGTCGATCAACCACACGCCCGTACCGGAGTCGTAGCTGGTCGTGTAGTCGACATTCTCAACGAGAGGCGTTGCCGTGGACGTTGTGTTCAACGTGATCGCGGTGATCGTCGGTGTGGTCTCGAGCATGCCGAGAGGCAGTGTATCGGTCACGAGCACATCCTCGGCGACTCCCGACTGCGAGTTGTCGATTGTGATCGTGTACGGCACGACCGTACCGGGGATCAGGGGACTCGGAAGTGCTCCTGTGCTCTTGTCGAGCACGAGATTCGGCTCGACGTACATGAGGTCCGCGATGTCACGGTCCGAGTACTCGGACCCGAACGTGTTGATGCCGGTCAGTTTCCAGTGGTTGCCGGTTTTTAGCCCCTCTTGAACCACCGGGACGTCCTGCACCGTGACCGTGAAGGTGGTCTCCCACCAACCGTTGGCACTTACGTCGCCAAGGAACCACTGGTATCCAGTGAGCGAACCCAGGGTCACGGTAGTCGGAACAGACATGTTGATCGCGGGCGGTGTTGGCGTTGCCGGAACAGAGAAGGTCCCCTCGTACGAGGGATTCGCATCATGGTTGTAGACAGTTCCCGGTGGTACCCAATCCGTGAGGGTTATGTACCCCAGTGAGATGTCGGAACGTATCGGGTCGACACCGTCATTCGTGTTGAAGCGAGCACGATAGAGCAGCTCGTCACCCACCTGCGCATCGATCGTGTCGGTCCAGGCGCCCAGAGCGGGATCCCAGACCTCCTTGCTGATCTCGGGCAAGCCGGTTGCGAGTCCCGCCGAGACCGATGCCACGAGTACATCAACGCCGTTTCTGGGCGGATTGACCTGGTCGTGCCAGTTCGAGCCGAGAATGGCGACGTTGGTCATGGAGTCGCCAGCGCGAATAGGCTGATCCACGTAGGCAGGATCCTGCCATGTGGAGTCCATAGTGGCCTTGAAGGTGATCGTGCTTCCTTCGGTCTGCCCCAGCGCGGGCAGTCCGGCCCACACGATGTCGGTGGTTCCGTCGGAGTACTCCGTTACAGAGCTCGGCTCGATCGAAGCGGAGCCGACCACATACGTGAGGCCGTCAGGCAGGGTGTCGGTCACGTCTATCGAGTCTGCCGTGTAGTACTGCGATGTCGCGTATGTGAGTGTGTAGTTGATCTCGGCGCCATAGCCGACGGCACTCAGGGTGCCTGTCTCCGAGGTGCTGGACTTGTTGATGGTGATGTACGTGCCTTCTACGGCTGCCGAGTCGGAGTCGGTCGGGAATATGGGCGTGGCGAGCGAGCCTTGGTACTCGCTGACCAGACCGGCGGTATTGGTGAAGCCCGTCTTGTGGTCGATGATCGCCGACGTGGTCTCCCACGAGCCATCGAAGAAAGCGGTAGGTCTGTTGTTGCCGCCGTTGTCCGTCCCGTAGTAGTCGTAGCGCAGACCGGCGTCATAGACGATCTCGACCGTCTCGCCCGCAATGAGGTCGCCCAAAGTCCACTGCAGAGCCGTCTTGCCTGTTGCGGGGTCATGAACGCCGAAACCGGCATCCAGCGCCGGACCGCTGGCGATGCCCAAGAACTCGACGCCGTCAGGCAGCGTGTCCGTCACGACAACGGACTCGGATGGATTCGTGTAGTTGTTCTGGATCAGGATCGTGTAAGTGTAGGGACGCGTTTCCGTGCCCAGATCCTGTTGTACGCCGGTAGACTGGTTCGCTGTCTTGCTCACCAGGTCGATCGGAATGACCTCGCCTTGGTCGCTGTCCGAGCCGTCGATCCAGGCACCACTGTTGTCGGGGTACTCGTTGACGTGCGCTGTCGCCGCGGCGAGGATCAGCTCGCCCACTTCCCACGAGGAGTCCCCGGAGATGTCCACTTCGAAGCTGAAGGAGTAGGACTCAGTCGGCGCGAGGTCGACCATGTCGATGAACTCAAGGCTCGTGTCGCCCGTTGAGGGATTGAATGATTCCGTCGTGGGATCGACGGTGCTCTCGCCGATGGTGACGGTACCGTTGGGGTCGAGCAGTGAACTTGAGATCGCGCTGTCAACCGAGAGGTTGTAGCCCTTCTCGTCGCCGACGTTGGCCACGGTGATGCTCACCGTGGCGGTGCCACCCAGAAGCGCCGGGGTCACCGAGGTCGACACGTTGAGCGAAGGTGCCGCGATCGTTGGTGCTGGACGAGCGAAATCGAAGCTCGTGAACGCGAGAAGCATCACCACAATAAGCCAGATATTGAACATTCGCGATGAGATACGTGATGAATCGGTCAACGGCGCCAGCGAGCGCATACGACTCCCCCTCGGGATGTAGGTGCAAAGTCATGACCTAGTATATAAAGGGATTGTACCTTTTGGCATGCTCGCATAAGCATTTTCCCGGGTGTCACACGCATTCGAGTCAGCACTTGTCACGAGCACGCGTCCCGAATTGCCGATTCGAGGTCTGCGAGCGCCTGCTCGTTCGGCTCTCCTTCGGCGTGCGACAGCACCTCGCCCGTGCAGTCCACGAGCAGCACATGCACCGTCTCGAGCGAGTCCAGCTCCAGCGCTGCTGCGAGCTTCCCGACATCGGTGTAGGCGGTCAGCGTGTGCTTGCGCACGTCGACATCCGGTATGCCCGCGCGCATGCCTCCATCGATTCCCGCGCGGAAGAGCCGATAGCCCTTGGAGATGCTGGGCACCTCCCAGACCTCGGTGCCGGGATGGCGATCGGCGAATGCTTCAAGATGCGGCATCCACGCATTCACAATGATCTGGTGCCACTGCTGGAAGGCGAGGAGGATCACGTGCGGTCCGCCGGGCAGCTCGTGGGGAATGACATAGTCGTGCCCCTCGAGATCGCGCACGGGCAGGGGCGGGAACTGCATCAGGACTCCTCTTCTCGGTGTTCCTCATGTACATACCCGAGCGCCGTGCGATACGTGGTACGTTTTTGGAAAGGGAACACGTGGACTCGCGCCCCCGGGCGCTGGATCTAGGGAGCAATCACATGAACAAGGAGTTCATCGCCGAGGAGATCAAGAATGCGATGCGGGCCAGGGACAAGGTGCGTCTGGCGATCCTGCGTCTGGTCAAGAACGATATCGAGGTGAAAGAGAAGGACTCCGGGGAGGAGCTCTCCGACGCGCAGGTCTTGGTGGCATTCAAGAAGGTGCTCAAGCAGACGGGTGAGACGCTCGAGGCCTCCCAGAAAGCGGGAACCGATGACGAGCGCACGGCCTCCCTCCAGGAACGCGTCGACATCCTGAGCAGCTATCTGCCCAAACAGGTGGAGGGCGATGAGCTGCTCGCGATCCTCGATCGCGTGATGGCCGAAGGTGGCTTCTCGGAGAAGCGCGACATGGGCAAAGCGATCGGTCTCGTGGTAGCAGAGGTCATCGGCAACTGCGACAAGGCCGCTGTTGCCAAGATCGTCGGCAGCAAGCTGGCGTGAGACCACCCCGACGGTTGAGTCGGGGCCTCACCTCCATATCAGGTTCCGGGTGTTCGCTCGGCGTGCGATCGGGTCACATCGTGGGGTCCAGTAGCACCTTGAGCGCACCGGGCCGAGCGGCCGTTTCCATGGCCTCAAGCGCATGTGAGAGCGGGCAGCGTTCACCGATGAGGATCTTGGGGTCGACCTCTCCTCGCTCGAGCAGCTCCAATGCACGATCGAACGGACCGCAGCGCGAGCCTATGATCGTGATCTCATCTACCACCACAGGAGACAGGTTCAGGGTCAAGTCGCCCGCGTAGGTGGATTTCAGCACGAACGTGCCGCGCGGACGCACGGCGGAGAGAGCCAGATCGAAGCCGGAGGGCGAGCCGGTGGCTTCTACCACGATGTCCCAGCTGCGCGGCTCCACATCGGTCTCGGTGATCGCGTGGATGCCGCGTGAGGCGAGCAGTTCTCGCTGTCGCGTGTGCCGCGCGACCACGCGGAGGTCTGCATCCGTTGTCGCCAGCACCTGGGCGATCAGCTGCCCGAGGCGACCGGCGCCCACGAGCAGTACGCGATCGCCTGAACCCATCGAGACTTGCTCGAGAATCTCAGCTGCAGCAGCGACGGGCTCGGTGAACACCGCGGCCTCATCGGATACCGAGTCGGGCACGCGGTGCAGGTTCGCGAGCGGGATCGAGACGTACTCCGTATGCGCACCGTCGCGCTGTTTGATTCCCAGCACCGTGCGCGATGGGCAGTGCGTGGGACGGCCTGCATCGCAGGTCTCGCACGCTCCGCAGTTCATGTTGATCTCGCCGACGACCCGCCGCCCGACCCACTCGGGATCCGGTGACTCGACCACCTCGCCCACGAGCTCGTGACCGATCACTCCGGTGTACGGGTAGTAGCCGTGCGCCAGCTCCAGATCGGTTCCGCAGATGCCCGACAGACGGACCCGAACCAAGGCTTCATCGGCGTTGCGCGGCATGGGGACGTCGCGTAGTGAGAGCTTCTCATCCTCGAGCCAGAGTGCGTTCATGTCGGGTCGCTCCCAAGTGGTCCTCGTGGGACGTCGCGGTCTAGATGTCGATGCTTCCGGGCAGCGGCGCTTCGTCGGCGAACCACTGTTCCTGGTCGAAGTCCGCGTCAGCGATCTTGTCGATGGGGAGCTTGATGTAGCGCCCTTTCGCTTCGATCGCCACAGTGCCGTCTTGGAGCACGATCTCTGCCGTGCCCTCGACGATCCGGCTCGAGTCCTTGGTGATCCGGCCAATCGCCCGGACGTCGGCGTCGAGCGGTACGGGCCTGCGGTACCTCACATTGAGCTCGATGGTCACGCCCCAGATGTCGGGATGGGTCATGCTGATCGCGCGCCCGATCGTCTCGTCCAGAATGGTAGAGGCGAGCCCGCCGTGCAGCCGGCCCGGGTAGCCCTGGTGTTGCTCCTTGGGCGTGAAGATGCCCACGAGCTCACCGCTGTCGATTTCCAGGAAGCGGGACTTTAGCCCAGCCTCGTTCTCGACTCCGCAGACCATGCACATGCGACTGATGTTCTGCGCGCCGCGAACCGAATGCTCCACTTGATGCTCCTCTCGAATCCTCTTCCTTCTCAGCGTACT
Source organism: Actinomycetota bacterium (assembly GCA_027859125.1). Taxonomy (GTDB): domain Bacteria; phylum Actinomycetota; class Coriobacteriia; order Anaerosomatales; family UBA3086; genus UBA3086. The sequence goes on from JAQIBK010000039.1 coordinate 6,194, forward strand.
TCAAATCTGGTGTAGGGTCTGAGTAGAATCCACGGCCTCCAAGGAGCAAGCCGATGAACTCCACCATCGATTCACTAAACACACGCTCGTCCACACGGGTGTTCGTGCCCGACTCTGTCTCCGCAGCAGAACGTGAGGCGATCCTTCACTCCACTATGCGCGCGCCGACGGGCGGCAACATGATGCTCTACTCGATCATCGAGATCGAGGATCCGGCGCTCAAGGCGCGCCTGGCCATCACCTGCGATGACCAGCCATTCATCGCTACGGCTCCCTGGGTGCTCGTGTTCGTAGCCGACTTCCAGAAGTGGATCGATCTGTTCGCGGTCGCTGGTGTCGATCGCGTCGAGGGTGTAGAGCACCGCATGACGCCCGGCTCCGGTGATCTCATGCTCGCATGCTCGGATGCGCTCATCGCCGCGCAGAACGCGGTCGTTGCGGCGGAGTCCCTGGGCATCGGCTCTTGCTACATAGGTGACATCCTCGAGAACGGCGAGGAGCACGCTCGGCTGCTCAACCTTCCGCAACATACGTTCCCCGTTGGCATGCTGGTGCTGGGTCGTCGCGCCAAGGAGCGGCCGCCCACACCGCACTACACGGGCAACATGGTGCATCGCGACGGTTATCATCGGCTGAACATGGCCGAGCGTCTGGTCGCTATGGAGGAGCTCGCGGCGATGCACGCACCGCACGGCTTCAAGCTGGGTATTGAGAATCACGCGCAGGCGGTCTACGCGCGGAAGTACTCGACCGACTTCATGCGCGAGATGAACCGGTCCGTCGCATGGTGGCTGGAGCGCTGGGAAACGGCTGAGAATGCGGGGGAGAACGCATGACGACGCTGTTCATAGACGCCGACGCATGCCCCGTCACACGGGCCGCCATCGCACTCGCCCGCAACCGCAAGGTGCCGGTCATTCTGGTCGCCAACACCACGCAGAACTTCGATCGCTATCTCAATCAGGACGGTGTCGAGGGGCTCACCGTGGGCACTGGACCGGACTCCGCCGACTTCGCAATAGTGGAGCAGCTCACGTCCGACGACATCGTGGTCACACAGGACATTGGCCTGGCCGCCATGGTGCTCGGCCGAGGAGCCCGCGCGATCAGCCCCCGTGGGCGCACATTCCACCCGGCCACGATCGACATGGAGATGGCCGTGCGTCACGCCGAGAAGATGGTGCGCAAGTCGGGCGGACGCCACAAAGGTCCGGCGCCGTTCGAGGACGAGGATCGCGAGCACTTCGCCGACGTGCTCAAACGGATGCTGGCTGCTGAGCCCAAGGCCTGATCCTGCGGTCGATCTCTTTGTGGTCACCCCAACATGTGAGGGGCGATCTTGATGTGCACGAGCGATTCCAAGGGAATAGAGAAGCTGTTGTGGTGTTTGGGTGAACGGTAGTTGGGAGTTTCTAACATACGCTCACGTCGCGGTCCACCCCGTTGACCGATTGGCCTCGACCGTTCGAGCCCTCCGTTCCCCGGTGTTGGCCCGATGGGTCTAGTCTTAGTGGACAACCTCCTGCTGGGGAGGTGAGTCTTGTGGTACACGTTGGTCGCGTATCGAAAGGCTTGACGCTTGTCACTGGAGGGCAGCCCAATGAAGTCCGATTTGCTTATCGCCCAGGAAGCCACAGTTCGTCCGATCGTCGACGTAGCCGCCGAGATAGGCATTGGTGCCGAGAGCCTGGAACTCTATGGTCAGTACAAGGCGAAAGTCTCACTTGACGTGCTCGCGGATCTCGCCGATCGCCCACAGGGTCGCTATGTTGATGTCACCGCCGTCAACCCAACGCCACTCGGCGAGGGCAAGACGGTGACGACGGTGGGGCTGGGTCAAGCGCTCAAACATATAGGCAAGAGCGTCATCACGTGCATACGTCAACCTTCATTGGGTCCGGTGTTCGGGATCAAGGGCGGTGCCGCCGGCGGTGGCCACTCCCAGGTCATACCCATGGAAGATATCAACTTGCACCTGACAGGCGACGTGCACGCTATCTCGATGGCCAACAACCTACTGGCTGCCTATATCGACAATCACATATATCAGGGCAACGACCTCGACATCGACCCACACTCCATCACGTGGCGACGCGTGGTCGATCTCAACGATCGCGCATTGCGCAACGTCGTCGTCGGACTCGGAAGCAAACTCGACGGTGTGCCGCGTGAGACCGGCTTCGACATCGCGGTTGCCAGTGAGGTCATGGCCATTCTGGCAATGGCGACGGATCTCCAAGACATGCGCAAGCGACTTGGGCGTATCGTCATAGGCACCAACTCGGCGGGCAAGCCCGTAACTGCCGAGGATCTCAAGTGTGCCGGTGCCATGACCGTCCTTATGAAGGACGCGATCAAGCCGAACCTGATGCAGAATCTGGACGGCGGCGCCGTTTTCGTTCACGCCGGGCCGTTCGCGAACATCGCCCAGGGCAATAACTCGATCATCGCCGACAAGATCGCGCTCAAGATCGCCGACTACGTCGTCACCGAGTCCGGTTTTGGTGCCGACATGGGCGCGGAGAAGTTCATGAATCTCAAGTGCCGCGCTTCCGGCCTGCAGCCTGACTGTGTCGTGATAGTGGCCACAGTGAGAGCGCTGAAGTCGCATTCGGGCGAGTTCGAGGTTCGTCCCGGCAAGCCGCTCGACGAGCGGCTCAAGACCGAGGATCTCGTGAGTCTTGCCGCAGGGATCGTGAACCTCGAGAAGCATGTAGAGAACATGAAGAAGTTCGGTATTCCGGTCGTGACCGTGGTCAATCACTTCCCGACGGACACCGAGGCCGAGCACGACTTCATCAAGCAACGCGCCATCGCTGCCGGCTCGGACTTCGCGGTCACGCACAAGGTTCACGCAGACGGTGGACCCGGCGGAGAAGAGCTCGCTCGCGCTGTCGTAGAGGCGTGTGAGATGCCCAAGAACTTCCAGTTCCTGTACCCGGATGAGGCGTCCATCACCGAGAAGATCGAGGCGATCGCGACCGAGATCTACGGGGCCGACGGAGTGGACTACCTGCCGGCGGCGGAGGCCAAGATCAAGCTGTATACCGAGATGGGTCTGTCCGATCTGCCGATCTGCATGGCCAAGACACATCTCTCTCTATCCCATGATCCAGCGCTCAAAGGTCGCCCGACAGGCTGGCGACTTCCCATCCGGGACATCCGGGCGAGCGTTGGCGCTGGGTTCCTCTATCCACTCTGCGGAGATATGCGCACGATGCCCGGCTTGCCCAAGACGCCAGCCGGCGATCAGATCGACATCGACGAGAACGGCAACGTTGTAGGGCTCTTTTAGTCCGCTCGCAGCCGACCGCAGAAATGAGATGCGTCAACATGCCAAGGGTGACCTTTATCCCAGAGGACGTCTTCGTGGACGTTCAAACCGGCGAGAACCTGCTCCGAACGGCGATGATGGCCGACGTCGGAGTGACTGCGACGTGCGGCGGAGACGGCACATGCGGGAAGTGTCGAATGATCGTGGAACAAGGCGACGTGGAAGCGATCCCCTCGTCGCGCCTGACGGATGATCAGGTTGCCGCAGGATACGTACTTGGATGCACGACGCAGGTGGTTGGGGACATCGTTGTGCGGATTCCCGCGGAGTCCCGTCCCGGTGCCGCGCCAGCACGTGCGCATTCTCAGCGTACGCTCGCCCCGCTTCTCACCATCGAGGAACAGGCCGCGCGAGTGCCTTTGGACAAGTCGATCCCGCCGGTGCTCAGGCGCTACGTGGAGCTGCCGCGTCCGGATCTGTGTGACAACGCCGACAGCGTGTCGCGTCTGAGGCAGGCCCTGCGTCGAGAGCATCGCGTGCGTGATGCGACGTTCACGCTTGAAGCGATGCGAGAGATCCCCGGCGTGGTCGCAGAGGCCGAGTGGAACGTCACTGCGCTGGTGGTCGATCCGATCGGAGGCGCCCCTGCAATCACGAGGGTCGAGCCGGGCGATACCACCGATCAGCAGTACGCGATCGCCGTCGACGTCGGTACGACCAGTGTGGAGGTTGCGCTCGTCGATCTGAATGAGAATGTGATCGTCGCACAGTGCTCTGAGTACAACCGTCAGGTGAAGCTGGGATCCGATGTGATCACTCGCGTGATCGCCGGCAGCACGTTGGCCGGTCTCGTGGAGTTGCAGCATCTCGTTGCTGACACGATCACGGATCTCGTTCTCCAGGTGTGCGCGGAAGCCGATGTCTCGGTTCCGGACCTGAATGCGTACTTCGTCGCGGGCAACACCGTGATGACTCACCTCCTGTACGGGATCTCTCCGGCGAGCATCCGTTTCGAGCCGTACGTCCCGGTCGCCTCGGAGTTCCCGCTCACGACTGCACGAAAGCTCGGCTTGCCGGGTGGCCCTGCAACGCAAGTCATCTCGATGCCCTGTCCGGCAAGTTGGCTGGGCGGGGACATCGTCGCAGGTGTCTTGGCAGCCGGGATACCGTGGGCGGATCGACTGACCCTGTTCGTGGACATCGGCACGAACGGCGAGATCGTGCTGGCGAACACCGATTGGCTCATCGCCTGTTCGTGTTCTGCGGGTCCGGCGTTCGAAGGAGCCGGGATCCAGCACGGGATGCGTGCTGCCGAAGGTGCCATCGAGCAGGTGCGCATCGAGTCCACCACGCTCGAGCCCGCGATACTCACCATAGGCAACGTGAAGCCGCTGGGAATCTGCGGCAGCGGGCTGATCGATTGCGTGGCCGAGTTGTTCCTGGCGGGCGCTCTCGAGCGCAACGGACATCTGGCACCGCATACGGCAAGCTCTGAGCGCGTTCGTTCAGGAGAACGGGGTATGGAGTATGTGCTGGTCCACGCCGAGGACAGCGGTACCGGTTCCGACATCGTTCTGACAGAGACGGACATTGAGAGTCTCATGCGCGCCAAGGCGGCTATCCATGCCGGGATCAGCGTACTCGCGGAGTGCGTGGATATCGACATCACACAGGTCGAGGAAGTGATAGTCGCCGGCGGTTTCGGCCACTACCTGGACCTCGAGCGGGTCATGGCGCTCGGCATGTTGCCCGAGTTGCCCCTCGATAGGTTCACGTTCATCGGGAACAGCTCCCTTCTGGGTGCGACGCACGCTGCGAAATCGAGCGAGATGCTCAAGACCGCGCACAAGATCGCGGAGATGATGACGTACGTCGAGCTCTCCGTCAGCGCGGGCTTCATGGACCACTACATGTCCTCGCTGTTCCTTCCGCACACCGACCTGGCACGATTCCCTCGCGCGCAGCAGTTGATCGATCAGCGCGTCGTGATCGAGGAGGCGAGCTGACATGGCCTTCACTATCGCCCTGGCAGGCAAAGGGGGGACGGGCAAGACGACCACTGCAGCGCTGGTCGTGCGCGCGTTGCGTGAACTGGGGGCTGCGACCGTGCTTGCTGTGGACGCGGATCCCAACTCCACGCTGCACGAGGCCCTGGGCGTTGAGGTGGAGAGGTCCGTCGGCGAGATCACAGAGGAGATGTTGAAGTCGGTCGAGGCCACTCCCGGGGGTATGAGCAAGGATGCCTGGATGGAGTACAGTATCCAGCGCTACGTGGTGGAGAATCCGGAGTTCGATCTGCTCTCGATGGGCCGACCCGAGGGTGCAGGGTGCTACTGCTACGCCAACAATCTCGTGCGCGGATGCGTCGATAGTCTGTCTCAAGGCTACAGTCACGTGGTCATGGACAACGAGGCGGGGCTTGAGCACCTGTCCCGACGAACGACCCGTGATGTGGATATTCTGCTGATAGTGTCCGATCCGAGCATCCGTGGAGTGCGTACGGCCCAACGATTGAGCGAACTCGTTGATGAGCTCGATATCGGGGTCGCTGCGCGCTACTTGATCATCAATCGCGTGTCCACATCGCTCGATCCCGCCCTGCAAGAGGCCGCAGAACAGTCCGGGCTCGAGTTGTTGGGCGTGGTCCCGACTGACCAGGAGATCATCAAGTGCGATCTGGCGGGAAGCGGTCTGTTCGATCTCCCGAGAAACTCCCCCGCGCTGACCGAGGTGCGCCGCATGATCGCGGCCGCGGTCCCGGCGCTGACAGGATCATCCGTCCAGTAAGAGTGAGCATTCAACGTATGGAGGTACCGATGTCAGCATCAGTCATCAGCGGGAAAGCAATAGCGGCGGCTCGTCGCGCTACGCTCGCGTTGCGCGTGACCGAACTCAAGACTAGTGGCGTCAACCCTGGCCTCGCAGTCGTGATAGTGGGCGAAGACCCAGCATCAGAGGTCTACGTGCGCAACAAGGAGAAGGCGTGCGTCGAGACGGGGATCTACTCGGAGAAGATCGAGATGCCGACGACCACCAAGCAAGAGGAGCTCCTCGCGGTCGTGCAAGAGCTGAATGGCCGCGATGAGATCGACGGCATACTCGTGCAGTTCCCTCTGCCCGACCACCTCGACGAGGACGCGGTCATCGAGGCGATCCGTGTGGACAAGGACGTCGACGGCTTCCACCCGGAGAGCATCGGCCGCCTCGTCGTCGGCAAGGAGACGTTCGTGTCCTGCACGCCCGCGGGCGTCATGGTGTTGCTCGAGGAAAGCGGCATGAGCTTGGAGGGAAAGCACGTTGTGGTCGTCGGTCGCAGCAACAATGTGGGCAAGCCCGCCGCTCTCCTGTGTCTGGAACAGCATGCCACCGTCACCATCTGCCACTCGCGGACGCAGGATCTTGGGGCCCAGGTCGCATCGGCGGATGTGGTCATCGTCGCGGTCGGACGGCCCGAGATGGTCAAGGGTGACTGGATCAAGAATGGTGCCGTCGTCATCGATGTGGGCATCAACCGCCTTCCGGACGGACGGCTCGTGGGTGATGTGGAGTACGAGGTAGCCAAGGAGCGTGCCGCAGCGATCACGCCGGTTCCCGGTGGCGTGGGTCCGATGACCGTTGCGATGCTCATGGAGAACACTGTCAAAGCTGCTGTCCGCCACGCGGGCATCGAGTGATTGGAGAACGTGCCATGGCTTTCCAGGAACCAATCGAGAAGATGAGCGGGCGCATTCGTGAGATCACCGTGGGTGGTGGCGACGGGGCTCTCGTGATCGGCGGCGAGAACGTGCTGCCGTTCTATGCGTGGGAGGGCGACATGCCCAACAAGCCCGTTGTGGCGATGGAGGTCTACGACACAACCCCCGAGGGATGGCCGCAGCCTCTGGTCGACGCGCTGGGCGAGGTCTTCCATGATCCCGCGATGTGGGCACGAGCCTGTGTCGAGCAGCACGGCGCGGACATGATCTGCGTGCAGCTTGCGAGCACCGACCCGAACGCTGCGGACACCTCGCCGGAGGATGCCGCTGGGACCGTCAAGGCCGTAGCGGCAGCGGTGGACGTGCCGATCATCGTGTACGGCAGCGGGAGCACTGATAAGGACGCAGAGGTGCTCAAGGCGGTGGCCGAGGCAATGGTCGACCGTCCGATAGCCATGGGTCCTACAACAGAGGACAACTTCAAGCCCATCACCGCAGCCGCCTTGGCCTACGGTCATATCGTGGTGGCTGAGACTCCGATCGACGTCAACATGGCCAAACAGCTCAACATCCTGATCAGCCAGCTCGGCCTGCCGCCAGAGCGCATCCTGCTGGATCCATCCACAGGAGCGGTCGGGTACGGCATCGAGTACAGCTTCACGGTCTCTGAGCGGCTGCGTCTCGCAGCTCTGGGTCAGAACGACGACATGACTCAGATGCCAATGATCTGCAACCTCGGCAAGGAGGCGTGGCGCTCCAAGGAGGCCAAGACGCCCGTGGACGAGGAGCCGACGTGGGGAGACGCGCACAACCGCGGGGTGCTGTGGGAGGCGACAACGGCGATCACTATGGCCGCCAGTGGCGCCAACGTGCTTGTCATGAGACACCCCGAATCCGTCGCGCTCATTCATAAGGCGATCGACGGTTTGATGGAGTCCTAGGGACGGCCCAACTGCTGGAAGAAGGTGCGAGAGAGATGACTGAAGAGACGAAGGCCGCCCCGACCGGGGTCGACAAGAGCGTTGAACGAGTGAGCCTCGATCCAACTGCGAACGAGATGCTCGATATCGCCGCTGCGCGCGGAATCGAAACGGTGTTCTCACGGGCAGCGTCCATGAAGCCGTGCACGGTCGGCGCAGAGGGGTCCTGCTGCAAGCTGTGTGCGATGGGGCCCTGCCGGATCACCGGCAAGGGCAAGGATGAGAAGCGCGGACTGTGCGGTGCCACGCTGGAGACCATCGCAGCCCGCAATATCGCCCGATCGATTGCGGGCGGCGCCGCCGCGCACTCTGACCACGGGCGGGACGTCGCGCTGATGCTCAAAGCCATCGGTGAAGGCGAGATAGAGGGCTTCTCGATCAAAGACGAGGTCAAACTCTACAAAGTGGCGACCTATATGGGCATCGAGACCGACGGCAAGAGCATCTTGGAAGTCGCACGGGACGTCGGCGACAAGGCACTGCAGCAGTTCGGGCAGCAGACCGGTGAGCTCGTGTACATAGACAGGGCGCCCAAGAAGCGACAGCAGCTGTGGCGCAAGCTCAATGTGGTGCCTCGCGGTATCGACCGGGAGATCGTTGAGCTGATGCATCGGACCACTCCGGGAGTGGACCAGGACTACGAGAGCATCCTCGACGCTAGTGTGCGTGCTGCCTTGGGCGACGGTTGGGGCGGTTCGATGCTCGCGACCGACCTGCAGGACATCGTGTTCGGGACACCAGTGCCCGTGCGCAGCTCGGCGAACCTGGGCGTTCTGAAAGAGGATCACGTGAACATCCTCATTCACGGACATGAGCCCATTCTCGCGTCGGTGATCCTAGACGCGGCACGCTCGCCGGAGATGATCGAGCTCGCCAAGTCGCTCGGCGCTGCCGGCATCAACATCGCTGGTATCTGCTGCACGGCGAATGAGTCGCTGATGCGCCAAGGCGTTCCGCCGGCGGGCAACATGCTCCATCAGGAGCTCGCCGTCCTGACCGGCGCGGTCGAGGCGATGGTCGTCGATGTCCAGTGCATCTTCCAGGGTCTGGCCGACGTTGCATCGAACTTCCACACGCTGCTCGTGACGACCTCGCCAAAAGCGAAGATCGGCGGGAGCGGGCTCCATGTGGAGATGGACGAGCACAAGCCGCTCGAGGCCGCGAACAGTATCGTGCGCCAGGCGGTCGAGAACTTCGCCAACAGGCCGACGGATCCATTCATTCCGACGGCGCAGTCGCCTCTTGTGGCCGGATTCTCCCACGAGTACATCCGCTACATGCTCGGGGGCAAGATGCGCGCCTCGCTCAGACCGTTGAACGACAATATCATCAACGGTCGCATTCGCGGTCTGGCCGCAGTCGTCGGTTGCAGCAATGCGCGCACGCCGCAGGATGTCGGCGTGGTACACGTCGTGAGAGAGCTCATCGCCAACAACGTGCTCGTGGTGGTCACGGGTTGTGCCGCCATCACGAGCGGCAAGCACGGTCTCCTCACTCCAGAGACCATGGAGTTCGCCGGTGAGGGGCTCAAGGAGGTCTGCGAGACGGTCGGCATCCCGCCGGTTTTGCACGTAGGCTCCTGCGTCGACAACTCGCGAATTCTCACCATCCTCTCCGATGTCGTGGAGGAAGGCGGCTTGGGCGAGGACATCAGCGATCTGCCTGCTGTCGGTATCAGTCCCGAGTGGTTCAGTGAGAAGGCGTTGACCATCGCGGCGTACGTCGCCGGAAGCGGGGGGCACGTCATCTTCGGCGGCGTCGGTTCGCCAGTCGCAGGCTCGGAGATACTCGTCGATTACATGACGAGCGGTTGGGAGGAGCGCTACGGAGGCAAGCTCGAGTTCCTGAGCGATCCCGCCGACATCGTGACATCCGCACTCGATGCCATCGACTCCGCCCGCGCAGCGCTCAAGATCGACGTTGCACAAGAGCGCGTCCTGTTCGACATGGACATGAGGAGGGAGCTCGATGTCTAAGATCATCGCCAGCGCTGCGACCCGGGGCGCGTACAGCATCGTCGAGAAAGCCGAGGCCAAGCTGGCCGAGGCCAAGGAATCAAAGGGCGCGCAGACGGCGGTCGAGTTCCCCAACACGGCCTACTATCTGCCGGTCATCTACGGCCTCACCGGAGAGAAGGTACAGGTTCTCTCGGACATGGACCGCGTGCTTTCCATCGCACGCGACCTTCTGCCCGAGATCCCGTCGGAGAAGCTCTGGCTCCCATATCTGGGGACTACGCTCGACGCCGGCATCGCCGCCCTGCTCGCCGAGGAGTGCATCGAAGCGTTGCGCTATGTCGTGGGCCCGCCTCCTGTTGACGAGTTCTGGCTCGGCGCGGCGGACGACGTCATCATGCGTGCACGCGGCGTGGAGTTCGTTGACGGCTCGGCCCCTGGCTTCGCAGCCGTCGTCGGTGCCGCTCCGGACAACGAGACGGCGGTCAGGCTAGCTCGTGAGATGCAGGAGAAGATGCTATACGTCTTCATGGCGGGCAGCACCAACGGTGTGAGCTTCGCCGATCAGCTGCGGGCCGAGGGAGTCCAGCTCGGATGGGACACGCGTCTGGTCCCGTTCGACAGCGAAGTCTACGGTCACATCTACTCGCTCGGCTTCGCCACGAGAGCGGCCATGGCGTTCGGCGGCGTGCAGCCGGGCGACTACGAGCGCATCCTGCGCTACAACAAGAACCGCATCTTCGCGTTCGTGCTCGCACTGGGCGACGTGACCGACGAGTGGTATGCAACGGCGGCCGGTGCGATCAGCTACGGCTTCCCGACGATCGCTACTGCGGATATCCCGGAGATCCTTCCGACCGGCGTCTGCACCTACGAGCATGTGGTCTCGAACGTTCCCTGCGACGAGCTGGTGCAGAGGGCGATCGAGGTCAGGGGTCTCAAGATCAAGATCACCGAGATCCCGATCCCCGTCTCGTACGGGCCTGCGTTCGAAGGCGAGCGCGTTCGGAAAGAGGACACTTACGTTGAGGCCGGTGGTCAGCGATCGCCCTCATTCGAGTGGCTGCAGACTCTGGACGCCGCAGACGTCGAGGACGGGAAGATCGAGGTCGTCGGACCCGAGATCGATGATCTCGAGCCGGGCGCCACGATTCCTCTGGGCATCGTGGTCGAGGTCGCCGGGCGCAAGATGCAGCCGGACTTCGAGCCGGTGCTCGAGCGGCAGTTCCACCACCTCGTGAACTTCGCCGAAGGCGTTCTGCACATGGGGCAGCGCGACCTGAACTGGCTTCGCATCAGCACCTCGGCCAAGGATAAGGGCTTCAAGCTCGCTCATCTCGGTGAGATCCTTCGCGCCAAGCTGCTCGACGAGTACGCGGCGATCGTGGACAAGGTCCAGGTCACCATCTACACCGACGAGGACAAGGTGCTCGAGTGGCGCGACAAGGCGCGTGCCTCGTATGCCGTGCGCGACGAGCGGCTCGCCGGGTTGACCGACGACACCGTCGACGTCTTCTACTCATGCAGCCTCTGCCAGAGCTTCGCTCCCAATCACATATGTGTGGTAACCCCTGAGCGCCTCGGCCTCTGTGGTGCTTACAACTGGTTGGATGCCAAGGCGTCCAACGAGCTCGATCCCACCGGCCCCAACCAGCCCATCGACAAGGGAGAGCTGCTCGATTCGAACCTTGGTCAGTGGTCCGGAGTCAATGAGTTCATCAACGAGAAGTCGAACCGCAGCGTTGAGCGCATGAGCGCATATTCGCTCATGACCGACCCCATGACGTCGTGCGGCTGCTTCATGGCCATCGTCGCACTCATGCCCATGTGCAACGGCGTGATGATCGTCAACCGCGAGCACCCCGGCATGACCCCCTGCGGCATGAAGTTCTCGACGCTAGCCGGCACCATCGGCGGCGGCATCCAGGTTCCCGGCTTCATGGGCATCGGCCGCGGTTACATCTCGAGCAAGAAGTTCCTCTCGGCCGAGGGAGGGTTCCAGCGTGTCGTCTGGATGCCCAAGGCGCTCAAGGAGATCATGCGTCCGCATCTGGAAGCCGTGCTCGCCGACATGGGCGACCCGGACTTCCTTGACAAGCTCGCCGACGAGACCATTTCAGCGTCCGAAGAGGGCGTACTCGAGTTCCTCACCAGCGTGAACCATCCCGCACTGACCATGGACTCGATCTTCTAGGTTCCGACCCGAAAGGAGTGACACCCGATGGCCCTCACCGGACTGGACATATTCAAACTCATGCCCAAGACGAACTGTGGTGACTGTGGCGTTCCGACGTGTCTCGCGTTCGCAATGAAACTGGCGCAAGGCCAGGCCGAACTTGAATCGTGCCCTCATGTGTCCGATGACGCCAAGGCCGCTCTGGGTGAGGCCTCCGCGCCGCCCATGCGTGCCGTCACGGTCGGGGTGGGCGACGACGCCTTCACCGTTGGCGAGGAGACGGTTCTCTTCCGTCACGAGAAGACGTTCGTCAACCCCTGCGCGATCGGCGTCGAGGTGGGCTC
>JAQIBK010000062.1 GCA_027859125.1 Actinomycetota bacterium
TATGTGCACAGGTCTCATGGAATCCTCCTTGGCGGAACGAAGGTACAGGGCAGCAGACGCGATGTGCGCCCGCGTGTAGTCGGTCAGGACAGTATATACGACGGCCGGGCGTCATACGAACACCCGACCGACAATTCATATATGCGCTATGACTAGACGCGCGTTATGTAGCGACCGTCGCGAGTGTCTATCTGCAACTTGTCACCAGTCTCCACGAACATCGGCACCTGCACGACAGCGCCCGTCTCCAGAGTCGCCGGCTTGGTTCCACCCTGAACGGTGTCGCCCTTGAAACCGGGGTCGGTCTCCGTGACCTCAAGATCCACGAACATCGGAGCCTCAACGCCGATCAGCTCAGTGCCCGCATACAGCATCTGTGCCACGTCGTTCTCTTTTAGCCACTGCTTGGTCTCGCCAACAGCTTCTCCCGACAGCTCAACTTGGTCGAACGACTCAGTGTCCATGAAGTGATACGCGGTACCGTCGGTATAGAGGTACTGCATGGACCTCGTCTCCATGCGCACATCCTCGAGCTTCTCGCCTGCGCGGAACGTGATATCAACGACTCGGCGGCTGCGAACCTCTTTGAGCTTGGTTCGGACGAACGCTGCACCTTTTCCAGGTTTCACATGCTGAAAGTCGACAACAGTCCAGAGCTTGTCGTTGTACGAGATGCACATACCGGTCTTCAGGTTATTGGTGGTGATTGCCATGCGGTCTCCTTTGTGGTCACCCGGCGCTGACGGAGCGCTAGAGTTCAATCAGTTCCTTCGGTGAATGGCTGAGCAGGGTGCAGCCGCCATCTTCGACAACGACCAGGTCCTCGATTCTAACACCGCCGTATTCAGGGATGTAGACTCCGGGTTCGATGGTGACCACTGATCCCGACAATACGGGGTCTCGTCCCCGTGGGCTGAGACTGGGCCGTTCGTGAATATCCAGCCCAACACCATGGCCCAATCCATGACCGAATCGATCCCCGAAACCCGCCTTGTCGAGTACCGCCTTTGCGGCAGCGTGGATGTCGGCGCCCGATCTTCCAGCTCTGCATGCGTCAATGCCGGCAAGGTTGGCCCTTAGCACCGCCGAGTGAATCTCACGCTGATGATCAGATGCCGTACCCACGACGAGCGTCCGTGTCATGTCTGAACAGTAGCCGGCGACTCGCGCCCCGAAGTCGAGTTTGACGAAATCGCCCATCTCGATCTGCCGATCAGTGACACCAGCATGCGGTTTGGCCGAGTTCGGTCCACTGGCGACAATGGGATCGAAGGCGATTCCGCTTCCGCCGTTGGTCCGCATGAACACCTCAAGCTCAAGCCCGATTTCCCTTTCACTCTTGCCAGGTGCAATGAAACCAAGAATATGATCGAACGCGAGGTCCGTCACAGCTGCGGCATCCTTGATCCGGGCGATCTCTCGCGCTTCCTTGACCTGCCTGAGACCCTCGACAAGCTGATCGACGACTCGAACGTTGCCCCCGAACTTCTCTGATATGAAGCGGAACCTCCCATATGGCACGGAGGACTCCAGAATGAGAACCTCGATTCCCTCTGACGCTACATCGCTGCACAACTCAACATACATCGCGTCCGCAGGCACACGAATAGCCCAACTCGTACTTTCGGCAGCCGCACTCGCCGCCGATGAATACCGACTGTCCGTGTAGATGCGAGCAATCTCTGTCGTCACCAGAAGCGCCGCGTTGGCCATGGCGTCAAAAACGTCATCGAAGCCCGTAAGATATACGACATTCGAAATGTCAGTGATCACAACCGCCGGTATTCCCTCTTCGACCAGACGGCGGCGAAGCGCCGAGAGTCTGTGATCCGAGTTCACGACAGCCTGCTTTGATCTACCGCTGCCGTCAGGCCCAAGACATACGAATCAGCGCCAAACCCTGATATCTGGCCGACACAGACCGGTGCGATCACACTTGTGGCTCGGAAGGACTCACGTGCGGAGATGTTGCTCAGGTGCACCTCGATGACAGGAACCTCGATCGAAGCAACAGCATCTCGAAGGGCGAACGAGTAGTGAGTGAATGCACCCGGATTGAATACGATCGCATCGTATTGACCCACCGCCGCCTGGAGCGCATCGATCAGAACACCTTCGTGGTTGGATTGAACGAAGCTGACTTGAGCGTCAAGTGCAGCCGCATGTGAAGCAAGTGCAGCTTCTATATCACCAAGAGTGGTAGTCCCGTAGACGTCGGGCTCACGTACACCCAACAGATTGAGGTTCGGCACGCACTTCACCAGAACACGAATATTGTTATCAACCCCTCGTAGGTTCGCCGCTCGCCCACCGCGAGATCGCCGCATTCAGAATATCCCCATTGATCGGCTCGACTCGCCAAACGCCTGGCGAAACGGGCAGTACCCATCGTACGACACCTTCTCGAGATTTCTTGTCGGAACTCAATGCAGAATGAATATCTAATGCATCGAACACCTCTGACAGAGCGGGCAATCCCAGCTCATCGAGCAATCTCTCCTGCCTAGCCGCGAACTCAGCGGATCCTCCTGGGAGAGACGCTGCCATACGTGCGACGAATCGCATACCCTCTCCAACGGCCACCCCGTGTGGAACGGCTCCGTAGCCGAGCACCCTTTCGATGGCGTGTCCAAGAGTATGTCCCAGATTGAGACACTCTCTTACGCCTGATTCCCGCTCATCCCGCGCCACGATCGTCGCTTTGAAACGCACCGCTGCCGCAACTGCATCATTGATGACAGAGGTGGATCTCGAACGCAGAAGCGCAGCATCACCCTCAATGGCTGCGAGTCTGTACTCGCCCTCCAGAACCGCCATCTTGGCAGTCTCCGCGAGTCCTGAGACCCAGTCTTCGGCCATGAGCGTGGCAAGCACCTCTGTGTCCGCGACAACCAAAAGCGGCTGCCAGAATGCGCCGACGAGATTCTTGCCAGAGTCGAGGTCCACGCCGGTCTTTCCGCCTACCGATGAATCCACTTGGGCAAGCAGAGTGGTGGGCACCTGAACGAATTCGATTCCCCGCATATACGTCGCAGCACAGAAGCCAGCAAGATCCCCGACTACTCCCCCGCCGAGTGCAACGACGATATCGTGCCTATCCAAGCCTGCATTGACGAGCTGTTCGAGCACATTCCCGGCAGACGCCCAGCTCTTGGACTTCTCTCCTGGAGGAACCACGATCGAACGTACCTCATAACCTGCCGCCACTAATGATGCGGTTGCTGTTGACCCGTAGAGACCGTACACGGTCTCGTCGGAGACGAGCGCGATACGTTGGGCGTTTGAAACAGCGGCGACTCGACTGCCAAGATCAGAAAGCGTGCCCGCACCGATCTCAACGTCGTAGGATCGAGATGCCGTGTCCACATGGACTGTCACCGATGGGCTGGTCACAAAGCTTCCTT
>JAQIBK010000125.1 GCA_027859125.1 Actinomycetota bacterium
TCGATGTTCAGATTGGACAGCGCCAACTGAGTGATGCCAGGCAAAGAGTTCGTGTTCGTGAGCATCACCGGGATCTTCTGGGAGTACGCGAACGGGGAGACTGCCAGAGCGTCGGCAAAGCCGTCTCCGCGTGCGATGAAGGCCTGATGGGTGAAGTCGGCACCTTCTTCCTCGGCGATCTTCAAAGCCACCAGTTCCGATGTGTGATACCTGTTGTCGCCTGCGAGACGTTCGACTGTGCTGACGCTGTCGGGAAGCGCATCTTCCACAGCTTCGGGGACCGCCGAATAGCCGCCCACGATCACGATCGTTGTTGCACCCAGGCGCTCGATTTCAGCTGCTACGTCACTGCGAAGGGTTGATCCAGTGAGCAGGAGAGGACACTCATAGGTGCCCGCGAGCGCTGAGGCTGACAAGGCGTCAGGGAAGTCCAGACCAGTCGCCATGACCACCGTGTCGCATGATCCGTCCGCCCAATCGGCTGACATCGCGAGGGCCGTCGAGTAGCGATCGGTACCTGCAGCGCGGGTTGAGGTCGATGGCGTTCGCTCGACGAAGGCGCCGTCTACGCCGCCAGCCCAGATATGGCCATCCCAGTGAGCGGATATGGCCCTGAGATGCGCAGTGGCGGGAAGACCCGTGGGGCCGGGGTCGGAGTCAGACCAGGTGCCCGGCCCGGAGTTGAACGAGAACTCACGAATCTGCCCCTGACTGCCCGCCGCGTAGGCAATTGGTGGGGCGCCTGAAGATGCCACACCTGCGTAGCCGAGACCAGACCAACGTATATCGTCAACGTTGTCGGTAGTGTCCACATCCCAGCTCAGTCCGTTGTCGCTCGACCACGCGAACAGGCCGTGGTCGCCAACAGCGAGGATTCGGCCCGTGTCAGTGTCCGCCCAGATGACCGCTTGGAAGTTCCATCCACCGGCCGCAACTTCGGGCTCGTACGGATTGCTCCACGCATGTGAGATTTGGTTCTGGTCATAGTAGGCAAGGGCGCTGTTGTCGCCAACGCACACGGCGCGGTTGACGCCAAAATCGTATCCCTGGCAAACGTCGTTGTAGTCGGTTCCCTCGATGTCATGGGATACGACTTTCCAGACTTCGGGGCCATCTCCAAGGTTGGTTCTCGCGACCACCATGCCGTTTTCGCCGCACGCATAGACGTCGGATCCACCAACCCAGAGGACTGCGTTAAGCGCGCCTTCTCCACGCAGGTCCGTATCCAGGTTCCCGGTCTTGTTTGTCCAGGTCGCACCGCCATCCGTGGTCGCGAAGATGACCGGGCTGTATTCGATGAAGGGGGGAAGCACGATCGCATGCTTGAAGACGCCGACCGCCCAGCCCTTCAGACCGCCAAGGGCGAAGTCGACGTCCATGATCTCGAATGAGTCTCCAAATAGGAGCGCAGTTCCTGAGGGCCAGATGGAGTTGTGGCTCCAGGTGTCCCCGCCGTTCTCCGTGGTCCACAGGGTATTGGCATTGTTGTACTCAAAGACGAACCCCTGGTCATAGGTGAGTCCATAGTCCTCGCTCAGCCAGGTGACGGAACGGATCTCACCTTCCAGGCCGGGAATCATGCGTTCGGCCCATGTGACACCACCTGCGGCATCTGCCAGGCCAGGCAGCGCCAGTGCGAATAACAGTGAGGCGCCCAGGGTTATTGAAAGCAGCCGTCGTATCCTCATGGAATACCCCGTTCCCTTTTTGCGGACTTCGTGTCCATGCCGATATGGAGTCCCCACGCGCCCCCACACGCTGTGCTCATCCTATCAGGAAGAGACTGGATGCCCCTAGGGGCGTGTGTCAATGTCTCGAGGTGTCGTAAGGCTATGCTCTTGATGCTCGAGGGCCGAACTAGGGAAGCAGATGGAATGTCGCGTGAGACCCCTGAACAGGTGACCCACCGTCCCCGCTAAGGGCCGTTGAGCTTCTGTGGCAGGCAGCGGCCACACTCGTGCCCTTAATGGTCAAGATATTCTACTTTCAGGCGACTGCGCTTGCACCGGGCATTTCTGACGCTGCAGTCTACATGCGCAATGCTCGGTGCGCTCTGGCTCACCCGTCACATCACTATTG
>JAQIBK010000074.1 GCA_027859125.1 Actinomycetota bacterium
GCCTACGATTGTGCATAGCATTCCTCCGGTGCTCTGTAGCCGAGCCGCTTCCTCGGTCTCTTGAAGCGCTCGGGCTGCCTCTCGATGATCTCGACGGTGCGAGCAGTCGCGTCGGCCGCACAGTGGCGGGCGAGCTTGCCCATCTGCAGGTAGCCGGCCGTTCGATGATATGGCGTTTACCAGGCAGTCTTCCTCGGCTGTCGTGACTCCGGTAGCGTTTGCGGCATCGCTTGTTTGCCTGCCTCGTATGCGTCCACAGGTCACCGCCGCACCGCTTGTCGTGCCATACGCGCAAGTAGATCGTCTCGTGGCTGATCGACAGGATTCGGTGCAGCGAAAGCCAGCCGGACACCTGCTCGGGACTCCAGTCGAGCGCGACAAGGTGTTCGACGAGGATCCACTCATCAGGACTGAAATGTGAGTTGCGGCGAGACCTACGCCTTCTGGCGACGGCGTAGGAGTGCGCCTTGTCCGGCGAGTAGCGAGCCTGCTGTCGACAGGTTGCGCCGAAGCTCTCGCGAGACCGTCGCCGGCGAGCGGCCGATCTGCGCTGCAATCGCACGGATCGAGAGCTTCTGCTTCTTGAGCGCAGCGATGGCGTATCCTTCTCCTGAGGTGATCTGACGATACTTCATGCACGGTTCCCCTTTGCTTGGCGGTAGGGAGGAACCTGAAGTGTCCCAGATTGCCTCACCCACCCGGGGTGGGGGTGTTGCACTTAGTATCTGAATCCGCGTTTCGAGCGGACGGGGCAAGCGCTAGAGTGAAGAGAGGCGGCACAACCCGCCGCTCAAACCTAAACGCGTTCGACACGACCTGAGGGGCCCCTCGTTGGATCGGAGAGCCGTCTCCGACGAATCGTCCATAGATATGCGACAGCTGCGAAGGCTGGTATCGCTGGAGGACGCAGTCGGTCGGACGGTTGAGCTCCACCTGCGAGACTATGTGGCGGGTGATGGGAGCGGCGGAGATGAGAAGCGCCCAAGAGGGGAATGTACCAGGCACGCATGAGGATCCGATGTACGTGACGCACATATGGAGGGATTCATGATGGACAGCCTTGCAAAGTTCTGGGATCTGTATAGGGACGGACTAATCAACTTCGCTCTCGCACTTCTGCTGCTTCTAGCCTTTTACGTCGCGGGCCGGCTACTGGGCCGACTCACTCGCAAGGCCCTCGCCAAGCTGAACACCGACGAGAGGGCTGCGCGCTGGCTTAACAGGAAGGATGTCGAGGGACCAGAGACCGTCTCCCTTGAGGAGCCGCTAAGCAGTCTCGTCTACTACGTGATCATGGCCTTCGGCCTCGTGGCGTTCCTCGGTCAGCTGGGTCTGCAGGCGCTGCTTGCCCCCGTGCAGGGTCTCCTCGACTCGTTTGCCGTGTTCTTGCCGAACCTACTTTCCGCCGCAGTCATCCTGCTCCTAGGCTTGTTCATCGCCCGCATCGTTCGACAGGTGATCAAGGGCCTGCTCGGAGCGGTTGGCCTCGACAAGCTCGGTGAGCGTGCGGGAGTCAAGCAGTCGCTGTCCGGCCTTGTGAGCACGGTGGCCTACGTGGCTATCATGCTCCCGGTGATCGTACAGGCGCTTGAGTCGCTGAACCTGCCAGCCATCGCTGAGCCTGCTACGCGGATGATCGGGATCATCTTCGCCGCGCTTCCAGGGATCATCGGCGCTGCCTTCGTGCTCGGAGTCTCGTTCGTGATTGGTCGGCTCATCGCCACGCTGGTTACCGAGCTTGCAGCGAGCGTGGGCTTAAATGAGCTGCCAGCCAAGCTTGGTCTCGACTTCGGCGGCAAGCGCAAGCCAGCCGAATTCGTCGGCCACATAGTCCTCGTGGGTATCATGCTCTTCGCCGCGCTGGGGGCGGCTGATTTGCTGGCCTTCGACGCGTTGACTACTATCCTCGTCGCGGTGCTCGGCTTCGCTGGCCAGGCGCTGCTGGCTGTGGCGATCCTCACAGTCGGGCTCTATCTGGCCAACTTGGTGCGGGGCATGGTGTTGGATGCCGGGGGGGCGAAGCTCACCGCGATGGTGGCGCGTGTAGCGATCCTTACGCTATCGTCCGCGATGGCACTGCGCCAGCTAGGCGTCGCACAGGACATCGTCAACCTGACTTTCGGCATCCTGCTCGCCGGCGCGGCCGTCTCGCTGGCACTCGCGTTCGGTATCGGCGGACGGGATATCGCAGGGCGTGAACTCGAGCGGTTCATCGACAAGGCTCGCCAGTCGGAGCAGGAGGCCCAGGGGTAGAAGGGCTGGCGCCGGCCCGCAGGTCGACCGAGGGGACGATCTAGTGCGCCGAGCGCCCGCGTCTGTGGATCCGCAGGGGATGAGGTGTGTCGAACCAGCGGATTGAGCAGACTCGGGCGCTCGGAAGCTAGACTTGACTGAAGGCGGAGCGCTGCGCCCGGCAGCTCATCCGCTCAACGTTGGGCGTGTTCCCTCGCATTCAATAGGTGTAATGATCAGCACCAGAGGAGTTATCCTGTTTGGGGGTCGACCATGCGGAGCACTACCGTGAAGTTCTCACAAGACGTGGTCCCGCTCGGGGAGATGAAGGTGAACCCTGGCAAGGTCGTACGTCGCGTGGACGAGACCGGCCGGCAGGTGTTGCTCACGAGTCACGGACGCTGCGTCGCGGTCGTCCAGGCGCTCGGCGAATACGAAACAGTCCAGGAAGAACGCGACTTCATGCGCGCTTTGGTCACTGGTCTTGTAGACATTGAGGCTGGACGCGTGATGCCACTTGAAGAGGTCGTCCGCTCTCTCGGGCTTGAGTAGTGGGCGAACGCATTCGCGTGGAGTTCGTGCGGTCCGGAAGAGATGACCTTCGTGACATCATGGATTGGTACGCTTCGCAAGACGTGCCTGGCGTCGGCGGACGTCTAGTGCTGGAGATCATCGACCGCGTTCGCCAGTTGGCAACATTCCCAGACGGCAGCAAAGTCGTTCCTGAGTTCGAGACGCCATGGCTGCGTGAACTTGACCATGCGCCGTTCTGAATTCGTCTACCGCCGTGACGTCGACCTGGTCACCGTCGTCCGGGTATGGCGTGGTGAGCGTTTGATGGATCCGGAGCTGGCCGCAAACGTGCAGTCCCATTCCGTTCGGCCGTCCATCTCGAGATACTGGAAGGCGGGCATCTCTTACAGCGCCAATGAACGACTCTAGGTAACCGTTCATCCGAATCTGTACCCTAAACTGTCCATGTGTCACCCGTTTGTCGTCCGCTGCTACCGATAACAGGTATATAGGCGGAGACGAACGGAGTATATACAGTGCGCAAGAGGGCCCCACAGATAATCGCACTCGGAGTAGCCATCCTCATCGGATCGGCGTTAATGGTGTCCACACCTGCCGCCGTTGCCGGGGACTCGTCGGTTCTCGCCTCTGTCGGCATCAATGAGACCATCACCGCGACGCTACAGGGCGACAAGGTGATCATCAGGGCGAACGTCGACTGGCAGATGGACGACGGCAGCGGCACAGTGATACTGGGAACTCGCACCGGCTCGGGACAGTCCGCCATAGAAATAGCCGCCGGTGCCGACTTCGCCTTGGTCCCTCGCTAGAGAGTCCAGCACGGACCGATCAGGACACAGGGCCTTCATGATCGCGAGGATCCAGATCATCAAAGAGGCGCTCGGGGACCCAATCGTCTGCGTCACGATCCGCCGCTGGTGCTTGCGCCCGCGTGTCGACCCCGGCGGCGCGCCGAGCTTCCGGCTCGCCCGTCTCCGCCACCCTTCGCATCTCACGCGCCTGACGTCTGTCCTTCGCAGCAGAGTGCGACCCGCGTTTGCCACGGGATCGACGTCCCCCGCTCGACTCAGAGTCACTGCCTGAAACGTGTGCCCTCTTCTTCCTTGATGAACGCAGGGAGAGCCTCCATGACAGCCAGATCGCAGGAACTCCGACTATCAGTATCGCCGCGATGGCCACCCATAGCGGCACGATCCATATGGTGCGATCCACAGATATCGTCGTCGGCTGGAGAGTGCCGGCAACCGCCTCGAGCTCCTGATCGTAGTCAACTTGGGCCCGGAACGTGTACTTGCCGAACCCGACCCCGTCGAATCGGACAGAGCCCGAGTACTCACGAGTGTTTCGGGCGTAGACGATACCCTTCTCATCGAGTACTTGATTCCAACGCTCGTCCTCGCCCTGAGCGAGGAGCTTCAGTGAGAGCGAATACCGCTTGTCGATGTTCCCCTCGTTACGGACCACCGTAGTGAAGGTGCTCGTATCCCCGATGACGAAGTTGCGCGCGAGGAAAGGCTTGACCTCGAGTTTGTCCACCACATCGCCAACGACTCGCAAGACCACGCGTGCGCCCAAACGGCCGGAAATACTGGACACGGCTCCCTCGTCACCCGGTGCGAATTCGAACATCTCAAAGAAGATGACCGAGTTGTAGTCACCCGGGGACGCGTTCGGTGGAACCACCAGGTCGAAGTCGACCTGGAACTCCTCGCCGGGGTCCATCTGGAGATACGGAGTGTTGGCAACCACTTTGGTCGAGTCCGGAACCTGCAGGCGAATCCAGGAAGCGGGGCTCGATAGATACTGGGTGACATCGCCTTGGGGGCGGACGTAAGTCGGCTCACCCGTTTCGTCCACCTGAACATCTGAGGTGTACATCAGCACCTGAAGCGGCTCGTCGCCCTTGTTCGCGACTATGAGTGAGTCGGAAGCCGTCTGATTCGGCGCCAATGAGAGGTCGATCGTTCCAACGTTCAGACCGATCGATTGCTCAGCAGTAGCAGATGGAATGCCGACGAGACCGACCAGGAGAACGGCGACGAAGGTAACGCCCAAAAGGCGACCCTTTCGGGCATGACTGAACACTAGATACCCACCGCCTCACGGAATGTCTTGACCTGTCGCCGCGCGACCGGGATCTGCGTCTCGTCGCGATCCGCTGCAGCAACCACGTACGACCCGTCCACGCGAGTGATCTCCTTGACCTTGTTCAAATTGATCATGTAGCTGCGGTGAACCCTCGCGAAGGATTCTTTGGAGAGCTTCTTCTCCAAGTCGCCGAGCGTCAGATCAACAAGATACTGGTTCTCATAAGTGTGAGCGTAGGTCGACTTGTTTCGAGCCGACATGAACACAATGTCATCGATATTGAGCAGGACGGTTCTGCCACCCTTACGTACAGCCAGTTTGCGAAAGTCGCCTTCTCCGACAGCCGCGGTCTCGCCCATCGCCCTACGACGACCCTGCGCGAGACTATCGACCCGAGCCGAAAGCTCCATGATGTTGAAGGGCTTTGTCACGTACTGCTGAACGCCCTGCTTGAACGCGAGTATCTTGGCCAGGTCCTGCGTCTTGGCGGTGACCATGATGACGGGGATGTCCGCAGTCAAAGGATTATTGCGAATCTCCATGAGGGCCATCCAGCCGTCAACACGAGGCATCATGATGTCGAGGATCACGACATCGGTGGGCTCTCGATTCAGAACCTCGATGCCCTCGGCACCGTCACCGGCACTGTTGACT
Organism: Actinomycetota bacterium; assembly: GCA_027859125.1. Taxonomy (GTDB): domain Bacteria; phylum Actinomycetota; class Coriobacteriia; order Anaerosomatales; family UBA3086; genus UBA3086. The sequence continues at coordinate 5,509 of JAQIBK010000074.1, forward strand.
TTCATCCCATCGGCCTCGAGGCCCATGCGAATCATCTCGACGATCGAATCGTCGTCGTCGACTACCAGGACACTGATCGGTTCCGTCACGGACATCATCCCCGGGAAGTATGACAAACGGTCTCTATACCGTTCATCTGTCCATTCTGCCATTCAGTATAACCGAACCGCCGATGAGTTCACATATCGTGGGTTTTTCGCGTCGGCGTCGACAGTACGCATTCAAGCGACCCAGCGGCAGTAATCACCGTACGAACGGCTACCGTTCGTCGTTTGTCCCTCATGAGTACCGCTCAACGGTTCGATACCAGAGATGAACGGTAGCAACGAAAGGTGAGAATCTCATGACCACCATAATCGCCATGATTGTGTACAGCACCGTCGCCGCAGGATACATCGCCATGCTGTTCCTGACCGAGCGAAGCGCGGATCACTGGGTTCGCGGAATCACACCCGTGCCGCGCGATCACTCGATGCGAATCACCGTAGCCCCCCGCGTCGGCCTGACTCTCACATCGGTCGAGTACCTCAACACAGACGTCGCCAATGACGATTCCAGTGCCGTAGCCTAGTCGAACCCGAAGCAGGATAGTCGAATCTAGCCGCGCAGGTGCGAGTCCATCGCCTGCGCGGCTCGCTTTCCCGCACCCATCGCGAGAATGACCGTCGCCGCACCGGTCACGATGTCGCCACCCGCGAACACGCCCTGCTTGGTGGTCGCCCCTTGCTCATCGGTAACGATGTGCCCCCGTGATGTGAGCTCAATGTCCGGTGCCGCCTTGGAGAGCAGCGGGTTGGCGCGGGTGCCGACCGCCATGATCACAGTGTCGCAATCGATCGTGAACTCAGAGTCCACGACGCACATGGGAGCCCGCCTACCCGAAGCATCAGGCTCGCCCAGTTCCATGCGGGATGCAACGAGTCCTGTGACGAATCCGTCGTGTCCAAGGATCTCCACAGGCGAGCACAGCATCTTGAACTCGACGCCCTCCTCGCGCGCGTGGTGCACTTCTTCGATACGGGCCGGCATCTCATCCTCTGTGCGGCGATAGGCCAGGAACACCTCATCGGCACCAAGCCGAATCGCGGTACGCGCGGAGTCCATGGCGACATTGCCGCCACCGACGACCGCGACCTTCCGCCCTCGCCACACAGGCGTGTCGGATGATGGGAACTCGTAAGCCTTCATGAGGTTCACGCGCGTCAAGAACTCGTTGGCTGAGTAGACGCCGTTCAGATTCTCTCCCGGGATGCCCATGAACACAGGCAGCCCCGCCCCGTTGCCGACGAAGACCGCGTCGTAGCCCTCCTCGGTCATCAGCTCGTCGACTGTGAGGGTGGCGCCGATCACCATGTCCGTCTCGATAGTCACGCCCATCTCGGAGAGCATCTCGATCTCGGTGCCCACAATGGCCTTTGGGAGTCGGAACTCCGGTATGCCGTAGGTCAGGACTCCTCCCGGCGCATGCAGTGCCTCGAAGATGGTGACTTCGTGACCGATGCGTCGAAGCTCGCCGGCACAGGCCAGACCAGCCGGTCCCGAGCCGACAACGGCGCAACGCTTGCCTGTCGACGGACCGACCTCGGGCGCGCAGCGATGGTCCATCTCGCACGCGAGGTCATGATCTCCCAGGAAGCGCTCGATCCTGCCGATCGCAACCGGTTCGCCTTTCCGGGCGAGAACGCACGCCGCCTCGCACTGCTCCTCCTGCGGGCAGACCCGACCACACACGGCGGGCAGTGCATTGCGCTCCTTGAGAACGCGAACGCCCTCGGACAGATCGCCGTCGATGATCGCCGCTATGAATGACTTGATGTCTATGTTGACCGGGCACCCATCGATACAGGTGGGGTTCTTGCACTGGATGCACCGCATGGCTTCGGCATGAGCCTCTTCAGCGGAATAGCCAACGGCGACTTCTTCGAAGTTGGTGGCGCGCCTAGCGGCGTCCTGCTCCCGCATGGGAACCCGCGGCCCCTTGGTGGCGCGATGGCGTGGCTTCTCCGGGGGAGTATCGATTGAGGCGCCCTGGGCGTCGTCTACTTGTGACATGAACACTCCCGACTGTACTCAGCGTCAGCGAGTCGTTCGTCGTCGCTGTAGATGCGTTGGCGACTCATGAGTTCTTCGAAGTCGACCGCGTGACCATCGAAATCCGGCCCATCGACGCACCCGAACTTCGTCTCGCCGCCGACCGTGACTCGGCACGCGCCGCACATGCCCGTCCCGTCCACCATGATCGGATTGAGCGATACTGTCGTCGGAACGCCGAACTCCTTGGTCGTGGCTGCGCAGAACTTCATCATGATCGCGGGGCCGATCGCCATTGAGTGGTCCACTGTTCCCGCTTCGCACATCTCCTTGAGTGGCGCGGTGACCAGGGCCTTGCGACCCGCAGAACCGTCATCGGTGCACACCACGAGCTCGACACCAAGAGCCTCGAACTCTTCCTGAAGGATCAACAGGTCGGCGTTTCGCGCGCCGAGCACAACCGTTACAGTGTTGCCTGCTCGCGCCATGGCGCGAGCCACGGGATATGCGACCGCAGCGCCCACGCCTCCTCCCACTACGACAACGCGACCCAGATCATCCACGTGAGTCGGGATGCCCATGGGTCCCGCAATATCCTTGATCTCGTCGCCGACATCGAGATGTGAGAGCTTGTGAGTCGTCTTGCCGACTCGCATGAAGATGAAGCGCACCCAGCCCTCCTCGGCGGACCAATCACTGAATGTCAGGGGAATGCGCTCGCCGGTCTCGTCGATACGGAGCATCAGGAACTGCCCCGCCTCAGCCTTTCGGGCGATGCGAGGTGCCTCGACGCCCATCTCGAAGACGGCATCTGAGAGCTGACGCTTATGCACGATGCGGAACATTCAGCAGACCTCCGACGGGTGATGACACAAAGGGTTCGTCCCCTTGAGGGCCGAACGTATCGGACCAGTATACTAGGCGAGACGCCACGGGCAATGCGAGCCCCACACATTCACGACTCCGCCGAGGAAACACATGCGCCGAACCACATCACTGCTCACGTCCATCGCACTGACTCTCTCATTCTCCCTGACGGGATGCTCAAGGGCTCCTGAGCCCGTCCGCGACGCTCGAGAGGCGTTGGGCACGATCGTCAGCATCACCGCCTATGGCGAGGACGAGGGCTCCGTCAGGGACGCACTGGACGACGCATACGAGATCATGAGCCGGATCGAGGCGGAGATCGATGCCCACAACACCGATTCCCGGCTCTCTGCGTACAACCGGGGCGAGGCCGCGCTGCCCGTCCAGATCGGCACGGTCGAATCGGCGATACAGAGACTCGACGTCGACACCTGGTTCTCATTGGGACTCTTCGACGTCACGCAGGCATGGTCGTTCGAGACCGGAGGAAGAGTGCCCACGAGATCGGAGCTGGACGCAGCACTGCGAACTGGCACGATCGATGCGGGAGGCGCCGCCAAGGGCCTGGCCCTCGACGCCGCAGCCGAGAGTCTGAGAGGCGGATCGGTCACCGCGGCACTCCTGACCGCCGGCAGCACCACTGTCACTTTTGGAAGCAAGCCGGACGGTTCTGCATGGCGCATAGGCGTGGAGGATCCGCGTGATCCGTCGGCGATCGTGGCTGTGATAGAAGCGGAGGCGGACGTCACCGTGTCGACGTCAGGCGACTATCAGCGTTACTTCGAGTCCGACGGCACCCGCTATCACCACATTCTGGATCCCCGGACGGGCCTCCCGGCCATGGGGCTGCGTTCACTGACGGTTGTGGGGTCGATGGCCGGGCTGGACTCCGACATTCTGTCGACAGCGCTCTTCGTCGCGGGAGCAGAGGATGCAGAAGCCTACGCCGTCGAGCACGAACTGGGATTGTTCATGGTGAACGACCAAGGCCGAGCACAACTCGTGCCCGGCCCCAGCGTCAATGGATGGCGCGTCGTCAGGGAGACAGAGCCGACACGCCATTAGCGATCGTTCCTCAGTCCCCGATCTGGCCCTTCAGCATTCCGTACACGACCGGGATCTCCACGTACTCCCCGGCCCAAGCCTTCACGGCCAGATATACGGCATAGACGAAGACTGCCAGACCTACGAGTTGACCTATGATCGGGAACCACCCTACTAGTGCAGCGGCGACCCACAGACCTATCGCCTGCCATGCGTGGAACCTCACGAACTTCTCGTTCTTGTAGGGCTCCATGAGCAGCGCCACCACGGCGGGAATCCCAAAGATGTAACCCAACACGGCAAAGATCTTGCTCGACTCACTTGCAGGTGCTGGTCTGTCAATAACCTCAACAGGTGCCCCAGGTGTCTGATCCATAGCATTCCTTTCTGGCCGGAAACCTCTTCTGAACAGCCCAGTTCGGACCGATAACTTGAATATACCCTTGAGCGGTTGCTATTATAAGGGGGCGTACGATGCGCCTTCCGACGGACACACCCACCACGTCGCAGCAGCCGACCGGAGGAACCACAGCAATGAAACGCAGTCGCGCATACGCTTCACTTCTGCTTTCGCTCGCCCTTGTCTTCTCCTGTGTCGCAATCGCCCCTGCGACGACCCAGAGTGACCTCAATGCCGCGAAGCAGGCCGCTGAGGACGCCAGGGAAGCCGCGGATGCTGCCACTGATCTGGCCGACGAACTCAAGGCCGAAACCCAGGCGCTGGACAACCAGCTCTCCGTTCTAGAGAACGATGTACGGGCGCTTGACCCGCAGGTGGCCGAGGCAACCCAGCGCTCCAATCAGCTGAGCCTCCAGGTCGACGATCTGCGATCCTCCATCTCGCTCAAGCAGATGGACATTGCGGAGACGACGGAGGAATTCGAACAACAGCGAGGCATCCTGAGCGAGAACATGACGAGCTCGTACAAGCAGGGGGCCTTCTTCTACTTGGACTTGCTCTTGGACGCCAAGGACTTCAGCGACCTGATCGCACGCACGACTCTCGTCCAGCGCGTCATGGATCACAACAACGATATCGCCGAGGTTCTCGCAGACACCAAAGCGAGTCTCGAGCAGCAGAAAGCCGACCTGGACAACGACCTCGAAACGGTCAGCACGCTACGCGCAGAGGCACAAGCAGTCGAGTCGAGCCTTCGCACACTCCAGTCGCAACGCCAGGCCAAGGTCAACCAACAGGAAGCCATCTACGATCAGAAGGCCGCGCTATATGAAGAGACTGCGGCCAACGCTACCCGTCTCAAAGCGATCGCAGAAGCCGAAGAAGCCGAGTCGCAGCGCATCGAGAACGAGTTGCGGAACAGCTCCTCCTCGGGCTCTGGTGAATACAACGGCGTCATGGCGTGGCCGGTTCCCGGGTTCTACCGGGTCAGTTCGCCCTTCGGCTATCGAATCCACCCGATCTTCGGCACACGCAAGATGCACACAGGCATCGACATCGGACGCAATCTGGATCCGGCCGAGTCGATAAATGGGGCGGCCATTGTCGCCGCCGGTGACGGAGAAGTCATCTACGCCACGTACAGTAGCGGATACGGGAACACCGTCATGATCGACCACGGGGACGGTGTCGTTTCGCTCTATGCTCATCAGCGCTCAGGTGGGATCATGGTCAACTCGGGACAGCAGGTCAGCAAGGGTGACCGCATCGGCACCGTCGGCTCCACGGGCTACTCCACAGGGCCGCACCTGCATTTCGAGGTTCGCGTCAACGGTACGCCCGTCGACCCCATGAGCTACCTGGAGTAGCACGGATCACGACCGAGCGCTTGGCCTACGAAGCATTGAACTCCCGCATCGCGGAATCCACTCCATGCTCCAAGACGTGTATCGCAGCTTGGGCAGCCGTCGGCATGACGGCCTCAAGCTCCTCGGCTACCGAAGGTCGCATCCTCTGGAGTACGTAGTCAGCGGCGTCCATGCGTCCGGGTGGTCGACCGATCCCCACTCGTACCCGCAGATACCCGTCGTCGTCCAGCTTCTCATGAAGGGATCGGAGGCCGTTGTGACCGCCGTGACCGCCTCCCCGTTTGACTTTGACCAATCCCAAAGTCAGGTCCAGATCGTCATGGACCACGATGATTTCAGAAATGGACGCATCGTACGCTTCGGCCAGATTGCGCACCGACGAGCCAGAGAGGTTCATGAAAGTCTGGGGCTCTACAAGGAGTATCTCCTCGTCTCCAAGACGCACGAGCGAAGTACGCGCGCCGTACTCGTCTTTCCAGTACGACGCGCGTAGATTCTCTGCGATTAGATCGACGGCCATGAAGCCGGCGTTGTGACGCGTGTTCGCGTAGTCGTGACCGGGATTGCCCAGTCCTACGATCATGCGAGTCATGCGTTCTCTTACGCCTCTTCCGACTCTTCGTCATCGGATTCACCGATGAGCTCGGGCTCTGCAGCCTCTTCGCCTTCGAGCGCCTCTTCTTCGACCTCGGCCATCGGGGTCGTGACCGAGCACACGAGTGCCTGTGCATCATCGACGATGGTCACACCGGCCGGAGCAACGATGTCGCTAGCATGGAGGTTGCTGCCGACTTCCAGATCCGTGATATCGACCTCAATGACCGACGGCAGATCCGAGGGCAGAGCCTCAACGAGAACGTCATGCATGTTGTGCATGACGACACCGCCGGCCTTGACACCCACCGAGTCTCCAACGAGATGCAACGGCACGGACGCCTGCAGCTTCTCGTTCATGTTGATGGCCATGAAGTCGATGTGAATCACATTGCCCTTGACCGGGCTCGTCTGCATGTCCTTGACGACGGTGTTCACCGGCTCGCTCTCACCCTCGACAACGAGCTTGATGACCGTCGCACCCAATGCGTGATGAGACATGGTGAGCTCGAAATCATGGCGCGAGACTGACACGGGTATGGACTCTCGTCCCGCACCGTACACCACGGCCGGAATCAAGCCTTCTGGGCCGATGTGGCGATTCGCCTTGCCCACGATCGTCCTGGGAGAAACGGTAATCGATACTGTTTCGGTCATGCTGGTTGCACTCCTTTCGGTCCGATGCCCCTTCTTTGGGCACGGACGAGCTACTACGGCTGGAAATCAGGGTCGAACAGTTCAGACACTGAGTCGTTGTTGTACACATTCTGTATCGCGTGCGCGAAAAGCGGCGCGACAGAAAGCACCCGGAGACGACCGCCTCGCTTCTCCTCGGACACCGGAACCGTATTGGTCACGATGACCTCGGCTATCGGTGATGCCTCGAGTCGATCATAAGCTGGGCCGCTGAAGATACCATGAGTGGCCACGACATAGACAGCTTTGGCACCCTTGGTCATCAGACTCTTGGCACCTTCGGTCACGGATCCAGCCGTATCTATCATGTCGTCGGTGATGATGCAGGTCTTGCCCTCGACCTCGCCGATCACGTGAGTGATCTCGGCGACATTGTGGTCCGGGCGACCCTTGTGCATGATCGCGAGGTTTCCGCCCAGCATGTCTGCGAGCTTCTTGGCCACCTTCACGCGACCGACATCCGGCGAGACGATACAGCAGTTCTCGAGGTTCAGGTTCTCGATGTAGTCGGCCAGGATCGGAAGCGCCGTCAAGTGGTTCACGGACTGATCGAAGAATCCCTGTATCTGACCTTGGTGCAAGTCCATGGTGATGACTCGGTCCACGCCAGCGGTCGTGAGGATATCGGCGACCAGCTTGGCTGTGATGGGCTCGCGTGCTGCAGACTTCTTGTCCTGTCGCGCGTATGGATAATGGCTGATCACGGCGGTGATCTTGCGTGCGCTCGCGCGCTTGGCAGCGTCGACCATGATCATGAGTTCCATGAGATTGGCATTGACCGGAGGGCAACTCGATAGAACAAGGAATACGTCGGCGCCTCGGACTGACTCCAGATACCTGACGTAGATCTCGCCATTGGCGAACTTCTTGATCTTGACGTTGCCGAGCTCGATGCCCAGATGCTGTGCGATACCATCAGCGAGTTCGGGGTTCGATGTGCCCGAGAACACCATCATGCGTTTGCCGATCTCGGTCATGCTACGTCTCGCTCCTTCGCTCAGTATTCTCGACCTCATCTGCATTCTTGCGATCCGACCAACCTTGGACGGTTCGCTGCTCAGAGCGCTCTACGCCGAGGCTTCCGGCTGGTACGTCACGCGTGATCGCGCTAGCCGCACCAGTGACAGCATCGCGCCCGATTCTGACGGGTGCTACGAGCATGGTATCAGAGCCGATGAAAGCACCGTCCTCAATAACGGTGGCTTGCTTTCGTACCCCGTCGTAGTTGCAGGTTATTGAGCCCGCCC
>JAQIBK010000281.1 GCA_027859125.1 Actinomycetota bacterium
TCTCTCCCGTGTCGACACGCATCTGGGGCTGGTAGTACAGCACGAACTGCTCGTGCTCAACGGCTGCGGCCAGGTCATGCCGCAATGACAGCTTCTCCATCATGTCGTCCCTCATACCGGAGACGTAGAAGCTCAGGCCGTTCCCGCCTGACCGCTGAGTCTTGCGTGCTGCGGCATCCGCTCTCCGCAGCAGCCCATCGATGTCCTCCGCATCTCTTGGATACAGAGCCACCCCGGCGCTCGCCGTCGACCAGATCTCCTTGCCGTAGATTCGGTAGGGATGCTTGAGCGCCTCCAGCGCCTTGCGCACTGCGGTATCCGCTGTGGCCGTGCCGGAGACCGGCAGCAGCACGCCGAACTCATCGCCTGCGAGTCGTGCGATTGTATCCTCTTTCCGAAACACGTCGGTGATACGGTTCGCGAACTCGCGGAGCAGTTGGTCCGCGACCATGTGGCCGTACCTGTCATTCACTCCCCTCAGGTCGTCCACATCGAAGAAGAGGAGAGCCAGCGGCCTGCCGCTGTGCCGTGCACCGGCGATCATCATCTTGGCGCGGCTCTCGAAGAGGGTGCGATTGGGCAGTCCCGTGAGCGCGTCATGGCAGGCCATGCGCTCGATGGCCGCCTCTGCTTCCTTGTGCTCAGTGATGTCGATCCCGAAGGACAGCGTGCCCGTGATGCGACCGTCTTCCTCGCGCTGGACCGCGTTGTGCCACACCACCGACCGCCTGTCGCCCGCAATCGTCATGACGGTACTCTCGAAGCATGCTACCGGCTCCGCCACACCCCGCATGAACTTGGAGAACAGCTCCCGCTCCCCATGCCGGCGCTCCGGAGGCAGGAACCGCCCGTGCCAGTCCTCGCCGAGTAAGGCGTCCTTCTCGGCACCCAATATCCGCGCTCCCGCGCGGTTGATGAGCGCGATCCTGCCTCCGGTGTCGAGACCGACCACGATCGCCTCGGTGAGATCCAGGTACTCCTGGGTGCGGCCCCGCTCGATTCTCAGGTGCTCGGCGGTCTCCTTCATCGAGTGGAAGATGGAGCGGATCCCTACGATGCCGAGTAGCATGAACGCGGACACGAGGAGTGCGGTGATGCTCTCATGCAGTTGGGATGCGGAGGTCCCCATCAATACGACATAGAGGCGCCGCCACACCTGGAGCACCAGCCCACAAGTGAGCAGTACCCACGCACGTTGCCTCCCGCTCAGCGGAATCAGAAGGAGAGCGACGCCCGCGGCCGTGAGTTGGACGAGCGCACCGACTGCGAAGATGACCATGGCGAGAACGTCTGCGCTCACACTTGCCGCACCACCCCGTAGTCGCGAACGCCCTATGACCCGTCCGCGTCCCGCAGAGACCCGCCGCAGGACCCGACGTGACTACCCTCCAGCTACGGCGGCGTTCGTAAGCAGACGCCGTGGAGTGATCGCCAATAGTGTTCATTTCCATCCGTTGGGGGGGGGTCCAAACGGCTCACAGTGAACCATCCCAAAGTCCTTGGGGCTTCGTCAAGTGAAACGATGGAGCCCTCCGGGGCCTTCAAGCATTCCTGGTGGGCCATTCTGGGCGCATTTGTAACCGTTCACGCATGAACGCTTCGCGCGTAACCTGCGCGCCGTGCGGTTCCAGGATACCGCCAGCGTTGGCGCGCCAGGTTGACGCGTTGGTTCGGTGCGCATCTCGCCAACCCCTGAGTCAGCGGGGCGGTCACAGTCCCGCCGCGGCCTTCACGGCGACAACGAAGGCTTGCGCCTCCTCGACTCGATCTCGCGAAACCGTGGTGGAGTGTGCCAGGTCCGGCGACTCGAAGATGAGGGTGGCGGATGTCGTACGCGGGATACCGCCGCCACTGCGCTCGCGCTTGACAGACGAACCGAGGAGACCCCCTCCGACGGCCCCAAGGGGACCTGCAATAGCGCCCCCGAGCAGCGCGCCACCAAGAATCCCTGCCCCGGGGGTCTCGGATCCTCTCTCGCCGTAGTCGCGCGAGCGGTTCCTGATGATGTCGGCTCTCGTGACCCGGTTCAGCGTCAGCACGCCGTCGGGCGTGTGCAGCCCCTCTTCGTCAAGCGCGAGACTCATGAACTTGCGGTGCTGCACCATGACTTCTCCCCGGCTTGCAGCTGCAGCGTCGTGCGTTGCATACAGTCTATGTCGCACCGAACGGTTTGCGCATCAGCTACGGCCCATGCGCTTTCGGTAAGTCTAGCGCTCCTGGCCGTCAGCTCTATCCGCTGGTTCTCCCCACACGCTCACTTTCGACCACGCCAGTAGTATGGTCGCTTGCGCTGGTGAGCTACCGCCAGTATCCGGATGACATCGTCGCGAATCTCGTAGACGAGTGCGTACGGGAATCTGGCGAGCACTAGCTTCCTGATTCCGCCTGCCACTTCCGCTGCCGCATCGGGATAGGCGCGGATCCGATCGAACCCGCTTTCGACCTCGTCTAGGAAGGCCGAGCCGAGACTGGGGCTCTCCCGATCGTAGTAGTCAGCGGCATCGTTCAACTCTGGCTCGGCGTCTTCATGGAGACGCACTGGTCGAACGATCACCTGCGGGCCCGAGCGCGTGCGAGAACTTCTTCCGCTGGAACAGTGACCGCGTTACCCGCATCGATCTCAGCGCTACGGCGTTGAGCTTCCTCAATCCACAACTGCTCGACCTCGGCCTCAGAGAGAGATTCGAGACTGTTTAGCAGCTCGTGGGCCATCGATGCGCGAGCTTTCGCGTCGAGCGCTAGAGCTTCCGCCATGAGCTCGTCTACCGTCATGGGATCCACCTCATCGTCGATCCGATTGCCTACGGGATGATTGTACCTCGGGGTAACAACGACGAAGGCCGACGCTGCGGTTTGGTCGAACGCTTGGCGGATGAGCTGCAGGGCACATCCGCACGCTTCCTACCTCAGACTACCTCCCATGCGCCCAGTCTGCTGTTGCTCCTATGTCGATCCTACACCGCAATGGCGACTCGCTCGACGCCGAACTCTGCCTCTACGACCCGTCCTGCCCGCGCCTGTTCCGCACGCAGCATCGTCTTGAAGACGGTCCTGGATATGTGCCGTTTCAGACAGCGCAACGCCTCCCGAGTGCTCATCCCCTCGGCCTTCTTCCGCTCCATGAACGCGATGGCGGCCGGGTGCAT
>JAQIBK010000249.1 GCA_027859125.1 Actinomycetota bacterium
CATCGCGACCGTCTTCGCAGAAGCCCAACCGCTCCGCCCGTCCGAGTGGGCGGCGTGGCGCAACGAGAACGCGCTCCCCGAGCTCTCGGCGGGACTGCGGCAGACCGCGGCGACGCTCCACCTGCTCGAGCAGGTGTCACGGCATCTGTCCCCACAGAGCTCGCCGGCGGCCCAGGAGGTCGCACGGATCGACTGGGGCAGGCTCGGACGAGCCACACGCCCGACAGGGCGCACGGACGGGGGTCGCGGCGTGACGCTCGACCCACGCGACGGCCTGTCGTCTTAGAAGAACACTCCCGGAAAGGTAGTGCCAATGGCTGCTCGGTACGCTCAGGTGGGCGCTGCCACCGAATCGATGAAGGGGACACAAATGCAAAGAACGACCAGGCGGATCGCCATCGCCTCGCAGAAGGGCGGCGTCGGGAAGACGACCACGGCCTGGAACGTCGCGGCAGGACTCACCGCCAAAGGACGCGACGTGCTCGTCGTGGATCTCGACGGCCAGTGCCACCTGACCATCGGCGTGCTCGGCGCACCACCGGCGCGAAGTCTGTGGGACGTGTTGACGGGTAGCATGACCGCCGAAGAGGCTATCGTGCCAGGCTCGGAGTTCGCCCTGCTTTCCGCCTCCGAGATGCTGTCTCGCGCCGACTACGATCTCGGCGGCCGGCCGGGCCGGGATTTCCTTCTCTCCCGCGCTCTGAAGGGCCGACGCGGTCCAGGAAGCGGCACACGGACGCCGGGTGTGCAGGACGACTACGACTACATCATCTTGGACTGCCCGCCGTCTCTCGGCATCATGACCGCCAACGCGCTCGCCTATGCCAGTGAGGTCATCGTTCCGGTCACACCGGGGCTCTTCGCCGTCAGCGGGCTTGGGATGCTGGGCTCTGTCATCGCCGAGACGATCGACGCCGGCGTCAACGAGGACCTGGGAATAGCCGGCATCCTGCTCACCCAGTACGAGGGCGGTACGGGACTACACCGCAGTATCGCGTCGGCCGTCGAGGAGCAGTTCCCGGGGCTGCTCTACCCGCTCGCGATTCGCAAAAACGTGGCAATCGGCGAGGCGCACGCCGAGGGTCGAAGCGTGCTGTCCTATGCGCCGAAGAGTCACGGCGCGGCCGACTACACCGAACTCGTCGAGCATCTGATCCGGCAGGAGGGTTAGGCATGGGGCGACCGAGGATCGAGCGCGGCGCGAAGCAGGGCGATGTGATCAGGGATCGCGTGGCGGCCGTGGCCGCACGCTCCGCGCGGCCGACCAGTCTGCTCGGCCAGAAGACCGACAGGTCGGTGACCGTGCCCCTCGACCAGCTCCACCCGGACCCGCGCAACAACGAGGTGTTCGAGCTCGGAGGCATCGAGGATCTGGCGCGCGACATAGAGGCCAACGGACTGGCCCACTACCCCGTCGTGCGTCCTCATCCCGAGTTCGAGGACGAGTACATGATCGTGGCTGGCCATCGCCGCCATGCGGCGCTCTCGCTGCTCGTCGAGCAGGGTCATGGTGGGCGCTTCGGGCAAGTGGCCTGCCACCTCGTGCCCTCCGATGACTTGGACTCCGGTGTGCTCATGCTCACCACCAATGTTCGGCAGCGCGACCTCTCCACACTGGAACGCATCCACACGATCACCTTTGCCCAAAGCCTTGTCGCCGAGCTTCGCGAGGCGGGGCGCCTTGAAACGGGGACGACGACGGACGGCAAGATCGCCGAACTCGTCAACCTCGCGCCACGCACCGTCGCTTACTACCGTTCGCTGACCAAGCTCATCGAGGGTCTTCGCGCATTGCTCGACGAGCGCCGTATCACGTTCACGACGGCACGAGAGCTCGCGCAGCAGCCCATCAATGTCCAAGAACGTGTGTTGGCACAGATCGAGGCGGGGGAGGACGGCGCGCTGAGCGGCGCGCAGGTCGCCGCGCTGACGGAGTCGGCGACGTCCAAGGACCCGACCGTGGCCAAGGCTCCCGACGCCGGCAAGCTCATCCTGGCGCTGGAGCGTGCTGCCGAGAGAGTCTCGAACCTGGAGCAAGCTACGCCGGACGAGATCACCACGTTCACGCCACGCATCGCCGCCGTCGGCGAACTCCTGGACGCCATCATCGCCAAGAGGGGGGTCTAGCACCATGGCTGAAGCATGGATCATCACCTGCGACGAGCGCCGGGCCGGAGCGCTCACGACCGGTACGCTCGAGGCCGGCGCTGTGCTCGCCGGCACGACCATCGCCAACGTGGACACGCTGAAAGACGCGGGCGGCACTGCGGCAAACGCCGGGGT
>JAQIBK010000065.1 GCA_027859125.1 Actinomycetota bacterium
CGGATCCGCGTTCACGACCCGCCTGACATTGAAATTCTCAGCGATCAGCACCGACTCCGCGGCCGCAACGAATGCACCGAACTTCGGAGTAGCCGCGGAGGGATACATGTTCGAGATCAGCAGAACGGATAGTCGACCATCATCCCGTGGCGATCGTCCGTCAGCCATCCCTGCCAGCTCCGATGCCGAGCATGGTCCTCACAACGACACTTCGGGGCAGTAGACCATCTCCCGCACATCGCGACGGAAAGAGCACTCGCCGCGCGAAGCTCCGCGTCCAACATCGCGAGAGCCCGCGTATGGCCTGCCCTGAAGCCCACCCCGTTGTCGAGAGCGCCCATGCGCCGAACGCTCCACGAGCGAGTCGTGCCACGCCGCTGTGTGAAGCCCGGACGCCTCGTTGGGCTGCGGTCCACACCGCTCGGACCACGCGGACGGAGCCAGAGTGAGGAGCAGCAACCTGCATGACCCGGCAAGCTGCAACCACCGTACTTCCCCGAACCATGGATCGGACCGATGACCGACATCGACCCCATGACCTGACGACGACGGATCCGTCAGACACCTTCAGCCCCTCGCCGACGCCGGTATGCGCTGCGGCGCATGCCTCGGTCGAGTTCGCGCCACCGGCGATGCCAACTTGCACACCGACGAGTACCCAGAAGAACACGGCAGCCTGAGGATGCTGAAAGGCATTGCTGGTGAAGCCATTGATCGCAAAAGCGATGAGTCCAGCAGTGATGGCTGCATTCTGAAGACCGAGGGTCCTGTCTCTAAAACCCTCTCTTTGGAGCAATAAACCCTGACGGACAAGGACGAACACGAGCCAGGTGAAGGCGATCCCCCCCAGGACTCCTACCTCGGCTATCAGAGTGAGGAACGTATTGTGAGCACCGTATTCGTAGTAGCCGATACCAAGGATCGGATTGGCTCGGACCGCTTCCGTAAAGGCTGAGTAGTACTCCCCCGCTCCCGCGCCAAGAAGCGGATTCATCTTGATGGCCTCGCCGGCGATACGCCACAACCTCAAGCGGAAACTCGCAGTGCCTTCCATGGAGAATGTCGAGAGGAGGCGCTCGAGGCCACCCGGGATGACGACCGTGAGAGCCACTCCCATCGCCAGAAGCCTTCCGGCATAGCGCCTGCTGATCATCCCCATTGCAACGATCAGTCCCAGAACAAGAGCGAGCCAGCTACCGCGTGTATAGGTGAGGAGTAAGAACCCAGCGGCGCCCAGAAGAAGACCTTCCGCCAATCTCCTTCTCCACCCATCTTCTGACAGGATCAAGTACAGGATCACCGCGAACAGAAGGACGAGATACTCGGCGTAGAAGTTGGGATTCCCGAATGTCGCGAAGACTCGTGTGGCTACTGCTTCAGGCAGTCCGCCCATCCCGATACCGATCGTAGGGGACACCCACTGGAAGGCCGCGTGCACGAACGTGATGGCTCCAGCTCCAGCAACGAGCCATATCAGCTGACGGCGACGTGGATCGTGACGTGCTACCCCTGCAACGGAGACTGCCAGGGCAAGGTAGGACGCATACCGCAGGAACGTCATGAACGAGGATACGCGGTCGCCGGATGCCAGGACGCTCAGCAGGGCTGCGAACATGAAAAGTAGTGCCGGCCCCTGTCTCCATCGGAGATCCAGCCACTCAAGTCCGTCTCTCCAAAGAAGAGGGAGCGACGCAAGGATCGCCAAGGGTACCGTGATGATGACTGCATCCACTGGAACCGGCCCGATGGATATGCGCCCTTGGACCATCGGAACGAGCGTGACGACCAGCCCCACACCAGCAATCGCCAGGTACTCAGGCCAACGCCTACGACGGTCTACCTGCATCACTAGTCAACTGATCGTATCGACACTACCTGTCCGGATCCCTTGAACTCAAAAAGTGGTGTCGCCACGTCGATGGATCGGTTGACGCGGACTGTCACACTGCCGAACATGACCCCTTCGTCAGTGGTCCTAGCTTCCCCTTGTATGGTCAGATACACGTTTTCCAGCATCGTACTGTCGCCAACCACTACCGCTCCTGAGGCGTCCATGCCCTCCAGCTTGGATGGCTCAGTACGCATACCCACAAGAGTGCCGATGACATCGCCTCCGCGTTTGTCCGAGATCACGTCGCCGATCCTAAGAGAGTCAGCATCAAAGTTCTTGACATTCTCCACAACAAAGACGATCTCCATCGTCTCTGTGGCCGCGTCCCCGAAGTCACCAGACCCGAACATGACGTCAGCGATAACGAACGCAAGAACAGCCACGATCGCCAGAACGAGCAGATCCACTGGGTTGATGATGCCGAACAGTCGATACTTGTCGTTCAAGATGCGCACGGTACCTCCACTGTGGCGCTCTTCCCCGACACGCTATTCAGCGCATCACGCCGATGCTAGAACGGGAAGCCCCCCATTCCTCATCCAGACCAGCCATGATACTACGGTGCCATGGCCCGATTGTCATGTCACTTCCTCCCCCGACCGCACGTCAGCAAGCACGGTAGCCACGAAGTAACCGATGAACCAGAATGCCAACGGCACCGCATGGAATGCGATGCGATTGAAGCTGTCGGATACGGATAGTCTACCTGGATGCAACGCTCCGTGTACGACCATCGCTACGAGGAAGAACTGCACGAGCACGTACGCCAGATAGCCATACCAGCTCGTCCAGAGCCTCCTCCAATGAAGAATGAGAGCGAGTACGGCCACAGCGATGATCACATACCAGAGAGAGTGATACCCGCCCGTCAGCAGTAGATTGACTCCCATGTTCCGAACAGCGCGGACGAACTCTCCGGACCTGAACGACCAGACCATCAGTACGCCCAACAGACTCACTGTGATGGCTCCACCCAGCACACGCTCACGAGATTCCAGGAATCGCGCCAGCACTGTCGATCGCTTTATCGCCGTCGATGCAACGAATAACGTCCCCAAGAGGATCAAGAGCACGACTGATCTAGGACCATCGAGCTTTCCCGAGGACCACAGACCGAGTCTCGAGAACGCTACGCCGAACACAGAGAACACATAGGCCGCGAACGGTATAGCCACAGACCCGAGAGAACGGCGATCGAGAATCCCGCGAATGTAGAGCGAGATCGCCACGATAGCCACGACGAACACATATGCTAGGCCATCGGGACGAGACAACACGAAGCCACCTGCTGCAAGACCGGTCACCCCCAGCCACACATACGAAGTATCCTTCTCGCCGGTCAATGCATATGCCCGGGCACGCTCAAGCCCCAGCACGGCGATGAACAGGTATGTGGCGCTAACCATGTGGCTGTGCACATAGAGACTCTGGAAGACATACACCGGTGTGACCACCATCACGCAAACCACGAACACAGAAAGCACCCGACCACGCTTGAAGTCCGTGAACGCGGTACGACTCAGCGCATACGCGACCAGCCCGGCCAGGTATCCGCCAAGCACAGGGTAGTGCACGTAAGCCATGTCTCCACCAAAGAAACGGGTCGCAGCATGGATCGCCGGAACAAGCACCGCCCTTTCGCTCATGAGGCGCAGAGAGATGACCCCCGTATCCATGAGCCAAAGACCGAGAAGCTCATAAGCCAT
>JAQIBK010000049.1 GCA_027859125.1 Actinomycetota bacterium
TCAGCGTGCCGCTTGACGACCGTGCCGTCGACACCGGTGATCTCACGGAACTTGTCGGCCCCCTCGCCAAGGCCCTCTCCCAGCGTGCCGACGATACCCGGCGCGGCGACAATGAGGTCGTACGCCGCCTGATCGATAGCGACCGGATCGGTCGAAGCGAGCACTCCTATGTCAGGAACGACCGCAGCATCCGAGAAATTCCAGCAGTCACAGTCGGGAGAGACGTTGTTCACGAAGGAAAGGTACAGGACCTTGCCCTCCTTGCCTGCCACGGCGCCGGCAACATGCTCTGCGATCTTCTCTTGTATGGCATCGGGGGTGGTCTTCCACTGCGTGGCTATCGCACCGAACGGACACGCCGCCACACACTCGCCGCAGCCGTAGCACGTTTCGTAGTCCACTTGAGCGACCTTGTCCGAGTTGATCACGATCGCGTCCACTGGGCACCACGTGACACACCGCTTGCAGGCCGTGCACGTATCGGCAGTCACCTCGGGACGAAAATCCGCGTGCATGCGTTGCTTGGCGCTACGACAACCGAGTCCCATGCCCACGTTCTTGAGTGCTCCTCCAAAACCGACGGCTTCATGCCCCTTGACATGGGTCACGACGACCATCGAATCGGAGTGCACGGCGGCCGAGCCGATCCGCACGGAGTCGAAATGCTTGCCGTCCACCGCTACGTCCACAGCCTCTCGGCCATCCATACCGTCAGCTATTACGATCGGCGCCTCGACCGTCGCGAACGAGAATCCGTTATGCAGTGCACATTCGATATGGTCCACGGCGTTGGCCCTCTGACCTCGATAGAGCGTGTTCGAGTCTGTGAGGAAAGGCTTGCCGCCCGCGCTCTTGACCAGTCGAACGACCTCGCGCAGAAAGACAGGGTTCACGAAACCGGTGTTGCCCTGCTCACCAAAGTGCAGCTTGATCGCGACGAGATCATCGTCAGCGATCGCCGATGAGAGACCTGCGCGCTCCAGCAGCTGACCTGATCGGGATACCAGGCTCTTCTTGCCGGTCGTGCGCATTGGGGTGAACCAGACTGTCGCAGGCGAACCTGCGGGTGAAGAAGCAGTTCTCATCGGTGTAATCCCTCCCGGGAATCATGTTCATCGAATGCGAGCGCGGCAGCGCCGAGGATACCGGCGTCATTGCCCAGCTCAGCTTGGATCACGCGTACATCACGACGTCCGGCAAGAGCCTCTTCGGCAATGATCTCGGCGGCACGCTCGACCATGAAGCCGCACGACTCTCCGACGCCACCGCCCACGACTATCAGCTGCGGATTGAGCATGTTCACAAAGCCGACGAGTGCCTGGCCCAGGATCACCCCCGCATCCATGAGGATGTGCACGGCGACCTCGTCGCCCTTGAGACCGGCTTTGATAACGGCCTCCGCGGTGAGGTCGTCCAGCGAACCGCCCGCCTCGTCCAAGATGGCCCTGCCTTTGTACGTCTCGGCCGCCTTGCGACCCTTCGCCGCGATCGCCGCTCGTCCCAGATACGACTCGATATGGCCTTTTCCTCCGCACGGGCACGAAGGGCCATCGAGCTGCACCACCATGTGTCCGATCTCGCCGCCGAGACCGCGGGAGCCGCGATACGGCTGGCCGTTGACGAACATTCCGCCACCGACACCGGTGCCGAGAGTGATCATGAGAAAGTCGCGTGCACCCTTTGCGGCGCCGTAACGGAACTCGCCGATTGCGGCAAGGTTGCCGTCGTTGTCAATGGTGACCTCGTGTCGGACCCGCGACATCACCAGCGCACGTATGTCCACACCCGCCAGCGGCAGGTTGGTGCAGAACTCAACTGTCTGACGAAGGAAGTCGATCTGCGCGGGCAGGCCGATACCGATACCCGAGAGCTCACTGGGATGCAGGCCGACGAGCAGCTCATCGACCAGCTCGATAATGGCGTCGACGACCGCGAAAGGACCGGCCTTTGGGGTCAACGTGCGATTGTCTTTGACGATGCGGCCTTTTCGCTCCACGAGCCCAGCCGCTATGCGTGTGCCCCCGACGTCGACTCCCACAGCGTATGAAGTACGCATTCGTTCCCCCCTGCACGGTCAGAATCGACCTTGAGTGTATGTCGAACGACACCGCTTGCCGCAGCGCCGCAAGATGATCACCTGTGTCCAGGCGACCTTCTCACGATAGTATCAGTAGTCCCACTGAATGGTCCGATGCTTGATGATGCCCAGATCGACCATCTTGTTGAGCATCTCCTGCTCATCGACGCCAAAGAGGCGTGCGAGGTATCGATAATCGTTGAACCACTTTCGTGCCTGATCGAGAATCAGATTCTCGGGCATGATGAACTCCTGTACACAGATCTCCGCGGATTCGTGCTCCAAGTCGGTGTTGCGAGGGTACGTCTCTGCAGGATCATCGAGGACAGCGAGAATATGCCCCAACATGTGTGCCAATACCCGTCGCCGCCCCATTTCGTCCTTGCTGGCGCTAACCAGCATCACGGGGAGTCCGTCCTCATTGATGACTGCGCCGGAGAAAAAGACCGGCATCACCACAGGTCGGACAGGCAGGCCTAAACGCTCCGCGACAAGCTCAACCGGAACGGGCGGCTCAGAGATGCCCGCGTCGGCGAGTGCGGATTGTACCAGCCCGCGATAATATGCGTGGTTCTTGATCGCCACGAAGGCGCTACCTCCGGGTCAACAAAGGCGTCGCGGGGTGCCGCGACCTAATACTCTATATCGGCTCGCAAGCACCTTCCCTCCATCAGATTGTTGCCATTGACACGATATCTCAATGCTCTGACACATAGTTCCACGGGATGGATGTACGATATGCATCACAGTTGCGTGTAGCGAATGGCACCAAGAGCCGATATATATGGAGTATGGGTCGGCCTGCGAGCGGCGGGAGGAGGGGGCATGGAACGCGATCAGCACAGCGCGATCGAGGACGCCCTGCGAGCGCTTGCTGCTGCAACTGGTTCCGCACGGCTCTACCCTCCCTCTAGCGCCCTGCCCCGAGAGGCTGTCGCCAATTTCGTGGAGAAGGCCGACGACGCCACCAACACGCGAGGCCCCATACGCTACGTCGTCGATCCTCACGCGATCCGAATAGGTGAACGTGAGATCACCTCGGGTCAAGGGCAGGTCATCGCTTTCGCCGAGAGCCTATATGCACTTCAAGTCGGGCAGTTGATCATCGCGCCCGGAGTCACCGCCGACGAGGCCGCAGCGTTCATAGACATCGTGAATCGAGACGTCCGGGCAGTGCGGCACGACGGCGGGATTCGGACCACACTGGGCACTGCGGGCGTGAGCCGCATCGCGGTGATCGAAGTAACGCTCAAAGCATCCGAGGAAGAGGGCCTGCTCGGCCTGGATCTCCTCTCCTCGCCGCTCGAGGACATCGGACGCGAAACGGTGGCCGCCAGTGAAAGATGGGCCGAACAGGCAACCAGTGGTCGCGCGCACGACGATGTGGCCGAGACTGTCGGCAAACTGGAGGAGGCCACGCGCGAGATCGCAACGAAACGCATGTCGGAGGCGCTCATGCGCCTGGACGAGCGCTCCCGAATGCGCGTGCTCGCGCTGGCGCTTCAAGCCGACACTGATGGACAGCACATGGAGGGCACCCTGGGGATCATCGCCGACATGAAGCCAGCCGCGCTCGCTCGGCTGCTCACCATAGTCTCAGCCCAAGCGGGAACCGAGCCGGGGCGCGTCGCCGCAGCGATCGACCTCCCGCCCGAGGTCGCAGCCCAGGTGGCCCTGCTTCTTGCCCCATCACCTCGCACCGAAGCGGAGTGCGGCGTTCCGCCCGAGGCTGAGACCGACAACATAGCGCAAGACATGGCATAGGAGAGCGACACCTCCGATCTTCGTCGGCAGATCGCGATTGCATCGCCGGGGCTTGCAGCGGGAAAAGCACTGGCTACGACAGTGGCGATCTCTCGCACCGACCCCTCCGAGGACTCGGCGAAAGCGATCGGTGAAGCATTGCCGGCCGCAGCGCGAGACGGAGCTTTCCAGTCAACACGCGAGGCTCTTCGCCGCCTGGCGGAGCTGGGCGAGGACCCCGCCCTCAGTATTTCCGTCGAACGAGCGCGCATGACCCTGCACGATCCAGAGATTCTCGCCGAGGTCTGCCGGGCGCCTATGACCGACTCGGATGCCGCGATGGCCGGTGAGATACTCATGGCGGCCGGAACTGCCGGCGCCGAAGCTCTCATCAACTGTCTCGCAACATCGAACCCTGCGCACAAGTCGCTTCTGCACCCGGTACTGCGGGGCATGGGTGAATCGTTCCTCGCCGTCTCCTCCCGTGTTGTCCAGGGGGAGGACGCGCCTCGCGCGTTGAGCGTGCTGGACGTGTTGCCCACGATGGGCGACCGCCGGGCGGTCTCTGTGATCGAGAAGGCACTCGCGAATCTGGATGTCACGGTGCGATTGGCGGCCGTTACCTCGCTGGCCATCATTCCCGACCCTGGTGGACAGACCGCCCTAGCCAAGGCGCTGGGCCACTGGGATCCTCAGACTCAGCGTAAAGTGGTGACTGAGATCGGGAGGATCAGGTCTTCGGTGGCCATCCCAGCACTGGTGCGTATTCTAGAAGACATCAACTTCTTTGAAAGGAACCACGAGCTAAAGAAAGAAGTCATTAAGAGCTTGGAATCTATCGGCTCGGCCGACGCGCTGCCGATTCTTCGCCGAGTGGCACGCCGAAAGTTAATGTTCGGGAAGAAGAACAAGGAGCTGCGATTCTTGGCCAAGAAGGCGGTCACCCGTCTCAGCCAGGACGCAACCGAGCCGCAAGGAGCGATTCGCCGTGATTGAAAACGCCTCGCACGACAACGATCGACTCGAGACACCGCAGGAGATGGCTGCGGCAACCTCATCGTCGGCCAACACGCCATTCGCGAGCGCTCGAAAGCTCCAGAGAGCCCGGGAGTTGGTGCGCACGCTTGCGGTCGCGCAGACCAACGCTGCCCTCTATCCGGTGACGCACCCTTTGGTGGCTCAGTCGATCCATGAGTTGGTGGCGGCTGTGGCGGGGCTTGCCGAGTTCGGCTTCGAGGATGTCACCGTCAACATCTACAAGGGAACGCTGTTCGTTGAGAACCAGGTGTTCCCGGAGGAGAGCGTCACGTACAGAAAGACCGTCGAAGACCTTCTGGGACGAGGCATCTCGGCCCTGACCTTCTTGGACGGCTTCGCCCCCGAAGAGGCGACCGTGCTGGTCAACCTCCTGGGAGATGACAAGGTCCGCGACATCGACGCAGCCCAGCTGTTCTTGGAACAGCGCGGCGTCGAGCGCCTGACCATCGCCGAGACCACGACCCTCGAGAACGAGGAGAATGAGGCGGAGGGTCGCGAGGTCAAGGCGCGCGCCAAGAAGCACTACGACAATGGTGTCATTGCAATGAGCGACGTGGAGACACAGGCGAAACTGGGCAAGGTGTTCGAGGTCGAACCACTGCAAGGTGTGGTCAGCGGCCTGCTCGACAACCTGTTCCAGGATCCCGCCGCGGTCTTGGGCCTGACTGCGATCAAGGGGCATGACGACTACACGCTCAACCACTCGATCAACGTATGCATCCTCTCGGTCTCTCTCGGAGCTGCGCTGGGCCTGGACGCAGAGTCCCTCAAGTCTCTCGGGCTGTCCGCGCTCCTATACGACTTGGGCAAGGTGCGCATTCCCGAGGACATCCTGAACAAGCAAGGTCCCCTCACGAACGACGAGTGGCGCATCGTGAAGAGCCATGCCGAAGAGGGTGCCAGCCTTCTCAAAAGGATCCAGCTGATCGATCAGATGCCCATGATCGTCGCGTTCGAGCATCATCAGCGCCACGACATGCAGGGCTACCCCAACGAGAATATCGAGCAAGTCGAACAGCATCTCTTTTCCAAGGTCGTGGCTCTCTGCGATGCCTACGATGCGATGACAACGCGCCGCCCGTTCCGACGCGAGATCCGTCCGGACAAAGCGCTCGCGGTGCTCATGCAGGGTCGTGGAAAAGCATACGACCCAAGTCTGACGAAGGCTCTGGTTGCGATGCTCGGCATCTATCCCATGGGAGCTGTGATCAAGCTGGGGGACGACTCGACCGGCGTTGTGTATCGCGTGAACAACGACGACCTGCTGCACCCTCGGGTCAAGATCCTTGCCGACGAGTCAGGGCGCTGGCTTGACGATCCAACTGTAGTGGATCTGCGCCTGATCGATCCGGAGAGCGGTACTCACGTTCACGCGATCGTTGAATGTCTCCCTGCTGCAGAAGCGGGAGTCGACGACGTCTGGCAGTACCTCTAGAAGAGCGCATCCGCTGCGTCATCGAACATGGAGTCGTCTGGGAACACGAACGTGTCGAGCTCCCTCTCGATGGCTTCGAGTTCGGCGTCGACCTTGCTCAGATCGAGCTCTCCATTCGTGAGCACGTCGGTCTCCGGGGAACTCGGTTGGTCCGACGCGGCAGAAGTCGCGGAATCCGCAGGGTCGCTCGCGTCATCAGTGGCAGCGGTGCCAGTGGAATCAGTCGTGCCGACTTGACTCGACTCGATCACGGCATCCTCGGGAACATCGACAGAATCTTCAGCACCCTGCCCGCAGCCCGCGAGCAGGAGTGCCGATGAGATGAATACTGTTGCGAGTAGCCGCGATGGTACACGGCGTTGGGTCATGCGCTAGCCCTCCTTGAGCTCTGTCACTACGTCCTTGAGTTCTTGAAGGGCGGTCCTGAGCTGAGTGCGCGTGCGCTTCAACTCGCCGACAGCCTCGCCACCGAGAGCCTTGGCGCTCCCGAACATACCTCGCGGATTCTCGGCATCGGGAACGTTGCGGAACTGATTCATGGCCTTGTACTCGAGAGCGACTGCATCTTCGAGCGTACCGCTGGCGATCTCGAGCTGGCTACGAACCCGCTCGGTATTGCCACCAGCCTCTTCTATGCGATCGCACAACTGCTCCATGCTCCGAATACGCTCCTGCAAGCGCTCAGCAGAGTTGTTGAAGACCCGATCGCGCAGGCGCAATCCGTTCTCGATCCTTGTACGCAGCATCTCGGCGGCTTCTCCACGCGAAGCTGTGATCGTCCCAGGCCGAGACGTCTGAATGCTAGTGCCTGCCGAAGACGGACCGTTCGCTGCGCTGGCGCTCGCCGGGACGGCGAAGGCCGCCATCAGCGTTGCCGCCACCGCGATCCTCAGAATCCTCTTGGTCATCTTCATGGCCTGCAACCTCTTCCCAACCGGGGACCACCCAGAAGGCCATCCCGTTACATTCTTCATAACGGAGTATCGCCCTGTCGGGTTATGTCAACGTTGGCGTCATGTTGAGTTCGTGTTGAGTCTGCACCGGATTCACGAGCAACGGGAAGCGCAATGATGAACTGCGCTCCGCCAAGGGCGGATCGGTCCACCTGCACTGTGCCGTCCATGAGCTCCACGATCCGCCTGCATATGGGCAGCCCGAGCCCATGTCCACCGCTCGTGGCGGCCCTGGATCTGTCCAGGCGGGAGAACCGACCGAATACCTTGTCCCTGGACTCCTTGGGCACGCCCGAACCGGAATCGTCGACCGTCAGACTCCAGGCCACACCAGAGACTCCCATCGCGACTCGAACAGAGCCACCGTCGGGTGTGTACGAAATGGCGTTGTCCACAAGCACCGATGCCGCCTGCACCAAGCGACTCTCATCGGCACATGGCCAGAGATCGCTTGCGTCAGGGGGGACGACGGTCAGATCGACCCCTGCCCGCTTCGCGACGTCAACGTGGCGTGCGAGCAGGGCAGCGACCAGCCTGGCGGGCTCAACAGGCTCACGCGCGAACTCGACCACTCCTGCATCCAGGTCGGAGAGCGCGAGCAGGGTCCGGGCCAGATCCGCCAGACGTACCGACTCGTCTCGGATGATGGTGAGGGACTCCTGTGTGGTTTCCGGATCGGTGACCGTGCCGTCGAGCAGCGCCTCGGAGAAACCGCGGATCGATGTTATCGGCGTACGGATCTCGTGGGACACATCGCCGACGAACTCCTTCTGCGCGCGATAAGCAGCCGCGACTCGGTCCGACATGCGGTTGAACGAATGGGCCAGTGAGCGCACCTCAGCATCGCCCTCCTCGGCCACTGTCGTGCCCCACTCTCCTCCAGCAACTGACTCGGCCGCCGTTTGAAGGCGCACGAGGGGGCGGGCGAAACGCCTGGCGAGCAGACCCCCAGCGATCCAGGCGATGAGCAGCGCCACGAGCAGACTCGCGCCCAGGAGCCCCGCGATCCAGGCTCGTGCGGACACGACCTCACTCAGCGGTGAGGCCGCGACGACCCACGAATCGCCATCGGCTGTCTGGACGGGGACCGCCACGAGCACATAAGTCACACCTGAATCTGCGATGCGACGCCCGGTGCTCACACCGTCGTCGTCAGGCTCGCCGAGCAAGTCGAGCGGGAATTCACTGTCCAGAGGAAGCAGCTGATCGGCAGTCGTGCGAGTGATAGTGCCCGAGCCATCCGTGACCAGGAGCGCTGCGCCGATAAGCCCCGCTTCGACCTTGAACAGGGTGTCGCGAGTCCGCCGAGCCGCATCCAGCTCGCCTTCAGCCGGCGAAACGTCGCCTGCAGCCTCAACGCCCGATGCAACCGCACGCACCTGACGAGACAGTTCCTGGGTCGCCGTGCGCACTGTGAAGGAGTACCACGCCGCATAGAAGACGGCGAAAGCAACTACCAACGAGAGAACCGCTGCGAGCACGGCCATGCGCCTGGCACGGGACGAGATGGTGGTGCCGGTGGGTTCGGTGGTGGCAGTCACGAATTGTCCCGTCGA
Organism: Actinomycetota bacterium; assembly: GCA_027859125.1. Taxonomy (GTDB): domain Bacteria; phylum Actinomycetota; class Coriobacteriia; order Anaerosomatales; family UBA3086; genus UBA3086. The sequence continues at coordinate 8,803 of JAQIBK010000049.1, forward strand.
ACGCGATATCCGACGCCTCTCACCGTCTCAATGAATCTTGGAGCCGCAACACCATCACCGAGCTTCTCGCGAATGTGCCGGATGTGCACGTCCACACCGCGCGCCTCCACGTACTCGTTGAAACCCCATGCGCGATCCAAGAGCGACTCGCGGCTGAACACCACGCCGGGTTCGGACGCCATGGCAGCCAGAAGGTTGAACTCACGCGCAGTCAGATCTACCGCAGAATCGCCGACGGAGACCTCTCTCGTGGCCGGATCCAACAGCAACTCGCCTACTTGGATCGCGGCCTCCCTCACCTCATTTGCCGAACCGCCGTACACCGGCTCAGCGGTGCGCCGAAGCACCGCGCGCACCCGGGCAACCAGCTCGGCCGGGCTGAATGGTTTTGTCACATAGTCGTCTGCACCACGTTCCAGCAGCGCGACCTTATCTAGTTCAGACTCGCGTGCAGTGAGCATGATGATGGGCGTGGACGACTCAGCGCGAATCGCCGCACACACCTCGGCGCCGTCGAGTCCTGGGATCATGATGTCGAGAACAACGAGATCGGGCAAGTGATCGCGGAAAGCGACGAGTGCTGCATTGCCGTCCTGAGCAGTGAACACCTCGTAGCCGGCGGCCGTCATGTAGACGCTGACCAGCTCGCGAATGTTGGCTTCGTCATCAACGATGAGCACGCTTGCCACCGTGCAACCCCCATGCGTCGCCGTGGGCCCCAGTCTATCTCAGACAAATCCGAGTATGCCCGAACGGAACACGGGGGCATCGCTGATCGCTATCGCCAACCCTCCCAAGTCACGACGATCTCGTAGATCTCGTTATCGACAAGACCCGCGTCCCAGTTGCGCTCCGTGACTTTCGCATCGGTACCGCCCACGATCTCAAGGCCGCGAAGTATCCATCCCACTACTCGCTGGCTGCCGTACGGAAAACCGGACATGCCGTGAATCGAGATGACGCCGCCCTCTCCCGAAGAATCGGCATTGACGTCAACTGTCACACCGGGGTACGCGGT
>JAQIBK010000226.1 GCA_027859125.1 Actinomycetota bacterium
TCAATCAGCAGATGGCGCGCGGTGCGAGTCAGCCAGCGTCTCACGGCGGCACGACATGCGGATGCGTCATGGACAGGGCCCGAGACCACGAGACGGGCGTCGGCTCGCTCGATGGCCGAGATGCTACGTGCAGCGGTGGGGCGATACTCGACCGTCCACGTCTGCCCGATGCCCGCAAGCTCCAGCGACTCGGGGCGAACATCGGGGTCATGACTGGCGAGATGCTCCCTGCGCGGTGCAACACGCGCCAGAGCCGTTTCGATCCATTCGCGTCTGGCCTGCAGTAGCGCCGGAATCTTGCGCGCTGGATACCGAGTGGGCACCACAACAACCAGTCCATCGCGCGCCGTGACCTTGAATCTCACGTGCCGGGCCCGTGCGCTGCGCCGGAGCGTGTAGGTGAGCGCGTCGCTCATGGAGTGGAGGACAGGACTGCCGCGGGCTTCAAGTACACCCGCGCCTCACACGTACAGGGGGGCTCGCCGCATGCAGGGCATACAGTGGACGTCTCAAAACTCCACTCGCGGTAGAAATCGGGGACCTGGACCAGACAAGTGTAGCCAGCCCGCTCGTACAGTTCCCCACCCTCGCACTCGCAGACCCAGCCGTAGCGCTGGTCGACGTGAGCTGTGTCAAAACAGCCTTCGCCCATCGCGTCCTCGATAAGCCGAGTGAGCGCTTCGCCGTCGGCTGCGCATGCGGCGCGGACCGTAAGACCATTCGCCTCGAAATCACGTGCACTCACAGTCTCACGCCCATGTCACAGTTCAGCGGGTCTCGGAGGGATGAGGCGCGATGCGTGCGATGCGTCCCTCGATCGACACCCGCCCTTGCGCGAACATCTGAAGGACTTCCGGGTAGAGGCGGTGTTCGATAGCGTGGATCTTTGCCTCAAGATCCTCGATGGCGTCATCCTCGGCAATCCTGACGGGCATCTGAGCGATGATAGGCCCGTCGTCGAACTTCTCATTGGCGAAATGCACCGTGACCCCGGTGAGTTTGACGCCGTAATCGAATGCGTCCTGTATGCCCGACGCGCCGGGGAACGACGGAAGCAGCGCCGGGTGGATGTTTATCACTCGATTCGGGTACTCCTTGAGCACCTCGGTGCCCAGAAGCCGCATGTAGCCGGCCATGACGACCAGGTCGACCTTGTGCTCTTTCAGCGCATCACGAATCGCCATGTTGTAGGAATGGAAGGTCTTGTGTGCGGTGCGATCGATCCACACGCCGGGGATGTGAGCCTTCTCGGCGCGCTCCAGGCCTCTGGCCTCTTGGCGATTGGAGATCACGACGGCTACCTCGACATCAATCTCGCCTGCATATGCCGCGTCGATGATCGACTGCAGGTTGGTCCCACTGCCCGAGATCAGTACGCCCACACGCAGCTTCTTGTCAGCCATAGACGACACTCCCATCACCCTTCACGATCTCGCCGATCTCCGAGACCGACTCACCCGCGCCGCGCAACACCACGGCAGCGCGAGGGGCGTCCTTGGGATCAACGATGACCATGTAACCGATACCCATATTGAACGTGCGATACATCTCGTCGTCGGACAGCGAGGCCTCCGCTGCCAGCAGATCGAAGATCGGCGGTACTTTCCACGAGCCGAGCGCGACGCGCCCACTGCACTCCGCAGGAAGCACGCGATTCAGATTCTCGCTGATCCCGCCACCAGTGATGTGCGCCATGGCCTTGACGGGAATCTCAGCGCGAAGCAGTTCGAGGATCGACTTCACGTAGATGCGAGTGGGCGTGAGCAGAGCGTCGCCCAGCGTCACGCCACCCAGATCGATACGCGGAAGTGCAAGCTCGTCCTCGCGGCCCTCAACAAGAACCTTGCGCACGAGCGAATAACCGTTGCTGTGTATGCCCGACGAACCCAGACCCAGGATCACATCGCCGTTCGAAACGTTCGAGTGATCGATCATCCGGGGCCGGTCGACCACTCCCACGCAGAAGCCGGAGAGGTCGTAATCATCGTCAGCCATGACCCCCGGGTGCTCGGCCATCTCTCCGCCCACGAGCGAGCAACCAGCCTGTCGGCAGCCCTCCGCGATACCGGAGACCAGAGACTCGACAAGCGCCGAGTCGAGCTTGCCTATGGCGACATAGTCGAGGAAGAAGAGAGGCTCCGCCCCAGCGACCAGGATGTCGTTGACGCACATGGCGACCAGATCGATTCCCACGCTGTCGTGGCGTCCCAGCAGCTGAGCGAGCTTGAGCTTGGTTCCGACGCCATCGGTGCCGCTGACCATTATCGGATCGTCCATGTCCTTGAACGCCGCGGCGCTGAACATGCCACCGAAACCGCCGATGTCACCTATGACCTCCGGGCGATAGGTGCTTCGCACAGACTCCCGGATCCCATTGACGGCACGTGTGCCCTCACCCGTGTCGACACCGGCGTCGCGATAGGTGATGGGTCGCTTGCCGTTCTCGTCGGTCATTCGTTCCCCTCTCGAACAGACGGACGTACGCCTTACTTGCGAGTCGGGATATTCGACTCCGGGTCGGGTGCATAGTCGGAAAGCCCCGACAACGACTCAAGATACGCATCATTCAAACGAAGCAACAGGTGCCCGTTCTCGAAGTCGACCTCATCGACCTCGAAGAAGCGCGCCGAGTTCTGGCCGTCTGCTGCGAAGGCGGAACCATCAACATAGCTGTAGTCAGCCATATACAGGATGCGGTCGTTCAGGAACGAGCCCAGCGCCAGACGCCCTCGCATGGGAACAGAAACGTGGGTGTCGACGAAGAGATCGCGACCGAACATGGGCGTTGAGCTGGTATCGAGGCCCAGCATGCCAGTGATGGTGGGCATGAGGTCTCCCTGCACCGCGGGGGCATCCACGATCACACCCTCTGTCTGACCGGGAACGTGAATGGCCAGCGGTATGTTGGTGCGAATGCTCAGATTGTAGTCGCGACCCAACACCTCTTGCAGCGCAGAGAGGTCGGCGCCCTCCGGCTCCATTTCGCGCAGGCCGTTGTGGTCGCCATAGGCGATCACGATGCTGTTGTCCCAAAGCCCTGACTCCTTGAGCCCGTCTATGAAGCGGCCCATCTCGCGATCGGCATATGCGACCGATGAGAGATAGTTGCCGATCATGGTTCCATCGAAACGCTCAGGCAGATCGATAACGGTGTGCGCCTCGTCGAGCTCCTCGAAAGGATGGTGCGAGGTCAGCGTGATTATCTGCGCGTAGAACTTGGTCCCCTCGTCATTCAGGCGAACGAGCTCAGGCAGAGTCTTGTCGTAGAGCACCTGGTCCGAGGAACCGAATCTGCCCACGTAGTCCTCGGTGCCAAAGAACTCCTGATCGTAGAAACGAGTGAAGCCGAGCGACTTGTACATAGCGCGGCGGTTCCAGAAAGTGGCCACGTTGGTGTGGAACGTGAGTGCCTCGTAGCCCTCTGCCGTGAACAGGCGCGGCATAGAAGGGATCTCCAGGTGATCGTAGAGCTCTGAGCAGGCACCCAGCGCGGAAGCGTACAGCGAGGTGTTCGTCACGAACTCAGCATCCGACGTGTTTCCTCGGCCGATCTGGGAGTAGGCGTTGGGAAAATACCAGCTCTCGTCGATCAGCGCATTGAAGTTGGGCGTCACGACCGATGGCTCGACCCTACTGCCGATAACGAACTCCTGCAATGACTCGAACTGGATCAGAATGACGTTCATGCCCTCGAATGCACCGGGCTCGAAGTCCGCTATCCGCTCACCCTCTTGTCCGCCAGTGAGGGTGTCTATGGCATTCTGCACAGAGGCCGGGTCCATGATGTCCAGACCGAGCTCGTCGGCCATGGCCTTCGTGATCAGGGGTTCCTCGGGCATGAAGGGCTGGGACGCTTGATACGCCAGAAGACCTCGCTCACGGGCGACCAGCACGTCGTCGACGCGATCGTCGAGCGTGGCGGCTGACACGGACTGGCCTATCACGAGTGCGGCGCTGAGGACGAGGACCAGTGCCGTGATGGGGCGGCGGCGGTCGATCAGTTGTTCTGGAGGTCCATTCTTTCGCGTCCTCCGCCAGACGGTCCACACGCCGAAGATGATGAGGTCTGCGCAGAACAACAGGAGACCGGGATGGAGCAGGTTGCCGATACTGCCCCGCACGGCCCACAGCTGGTCGATGAAGATCAGCATTCTTGGTGTCAGGATACGGCCGAAGTACGACGCATAGATGGCTGTCGCCAGCATCATGAGCGACACGAAAGAGTTCATGGAGACCACGGTCAGGCGAACCCATCGTGGCTTGAGGAATGCGACTAGGGCCAGGATCATGATCAGGATAGGGATCTCCAGCACGGCTGCATGCCAGATGTCGATATCTTCGAAGACCAGAGCACGCGTGAGATAGACCTTGAGGAACAACGTGATGGTCAGGAGAACCTCTGCGCGAACGATGACCGAATGACTCCAGCGCGCAAAAGCCTTGACGGCTCGGATGTGCCACGCCTGCAATGTCTGCTCTGTGTTCAACATTCACTCTTTCTGTATCTGATATCCATGGTACCAAGGAGCTATGACGCACGCGCAAGTGCGCGTGAGGGGAATCGAGTGGATCAGGAGAAAGCGTAGTTTAACAGGGAACAGGCCAAAGTGATACTACACCCTCAGCTTAGTGTATACGAAATACGTGCAGGTGCAGGAGAACGTCACCAAGGCGTCACTGAACGCCCAGTATCGTCCGCACCTCTCCCAGAACCTCTGCCGAGACCGCGAACTCGCCCCCCATGATCAACACCTGGTCTGTGAGCGTCGCGTGGCCCTCGAGTGCTGTGCGTGTTGCCTGGGGCAGTAGCTCTGCGCGCGTGAGCAACAGCACTCCGCTATTGCGGCCCAATGCTGCACCGCCGCCCAACGCATCCGGGAACTGGGCTCCCGTTGCCAGGCCCACCGCGTCCCACGTGACCCAACCGCGCACAACGCCGTACTCAGCAACCACGACGGCTGTGCCATAGCGGTCAGTGGAGCCAGCGCGATCGTAGACCACTCCGAGAGCATTCGCGACGGCTGCAGGGACGGCGAACTCCCCGCCGAGCACGACTGCTTTGGAGATGCCTGATCGAGCGATAGCGTGCTCCGTGTCCCATGGAACCGCGGTTGCCGAGACCAAGAGCATGGGCAGCTTGGCCGAATACGCAAGGGGTCCCGCCGCAAAAGCGTCTGCGAACCCGTCACCTCGAGCGATCAGTACATCAGTCGCCCCACTCATATCGATGACCTCTGCGGCAACGGCAGCGGCAGTCGCATAGCGGTTGCCGCCACTGATCCGTCGCACTGACAACCCGTGGTCTGCGAGCGCCTCAGCCACGTCGGCGGTCACCGCGAGGGTGCCACCCACGATGACGACATTGTGAGCGCCGAGGCGATCGATCTCATCCAGAAGTCCGCCCGGAAGGACGCCGCTGGGCGTTAGCAGCACCGGCGCATCGAGGCAACCTGCCAGACCGGCCGCCCCCAGGGCGTCCGGGAAGTCTTGGCCTGTAGCGAGAACAACAGTGTCCGCCGACGAGAACGCCGACTTGGACACCTGAATCGCAGTGTCGTATCGACTCGTTCCCGCAGCGCGATACACGGTCACGTCGGGTATTGCCGAGGCTTCTGCCGAGTACGGACCTGTGTTGCCCAGCGCGTCAACGGCGTACACCCGATAGCGATAGGTTGTGCCGTTGATGAGCGAGGAGTCCGTATAGCCGGAAGCTGTGGACGAGAGGGTCGCATGCGTCGTCCACGTTCCCGACGTGCCGACCGCGCGCTGCAAGACCTGCGCTGCGACGTCAGGGTCGGGAGCCGGCGACCACTCCACGGCCACGACGCCATTGCCTGATGCTCCGACGAGCATGCCGGTCGGAGCTGCCGGAGATGTGGTGTCCAGCACGACAGTGTCGCTCAGCTCAAGGGAGTTGCCCGCATCGTCTTTGTACTGCGCCGTCACGGTGCGCAGACCGTCGGCACCCACAAGCGTGCCCGATGAGCTGGCAGTATAGGCCGTCCAGTCACCGAATCCGCCACCCATGACCAAACGCATCATGGTCGCCCCACTGACCGACGAGTCCAGACTCACGACCGCACTGCTGGTGATAACAGAGCCGCCGTTGACTGCGAACGAGCCTGTTGGCGCGACGGTGTCGAGCGTGATGGTGTCGCTCAGCTCAAGAGGGTTGTCGGCGGCGTCTTTGTACTCGGCCGTCACGGTGCGCAGACCATCACCGCCAATGAGCGTGCCCGATGAGCTGGCAGCATAGGCCGTCCAGTCACCGAAGCCGCCGCCCATGTCGAAACGCATCATGGTCGCCCCGCTGACCGACGAGTCCAGACTCACGACCGGATCGGCCGTGCTGACCGCGTCCTCATCGATCACGAATGTGCCGGTGGGCGCGACGGTGTCGAGCGTGATGGTGTCGGTGAGCTCAAGAGAGTTGTCGGCGGCGTCTTTGTACTGAGCCGTGACCGTACGCAGCCCATCGGCACCCACGAAGGTGCCGAGCGAGCTGTCGGCGTAGGCGATCCAGTCGCCGAATCCGCCACCCATGTCGAAGCGCATCAGAGTCGCCCCACTGACCGACGAGTCCAAGCTCACGACCGGATCGGCCGTGCTGGCCGCGTCCTCATCGATCACGAACGTGCCGGGGGGCGGCGCGTAGTCGACAGCAACGCTGTCCGCCACCCCTGACGAGTAGTTGGGGTTGCCGTCGAATGCATATGCCGCGTAGAAGATGGTGGTCTCTTGCGAAGCCGGGAGCACATCCTGATCGAGCCAGGCCGTTCCGGTTCCTTCATACACGAGTCGAGCCGAAGCATCGCCGGGGCCAGTGGGTGTCGTGTCAAGTCGTGCGAGCACGCGAACGCCGGCGAAGTCAGCAGCACTCGGGTTCGTCCAACCGAGCTGCACGTCCGCGTCCACAGCTGATGCGGTGAAAGTCCCGGGGTCGTCAGGGGCAGTGGTATCCACTGCCACAACGGACTCAGTGGCCGCAGCCGACCAGTTGCCCCACATGTCGAGTGCGTAAGCCGAGTAGCGAACGTCAGCACCATGCGGGAGCCCGGTGTCTGTGGCGGCCTCCGCGGTGCCCTCGTAGACAGTGACTCCGTCATCGGGCCCCGTCGGCCATGCCCCGATGGCCCTCACGAGACGCGTGGCCAGCTGGCCCACGTGCGTCGGGTCAGTCCACGAGATCGCCATGTCCCCGTCGACGCCGGGAGTCGCCGAGATGGCTGTCGGCGCAAACGGGTAGTCAGTCATGGCGGCTGCGACGTTCATGCGCCCGCCCGTCACGACCTTGTCGGCCAGGCTCGCGATCGGATCGACAGTTGTCTGAATGCGAACCTGCGCCTCGTGAGCGGTCATACCCGGCCGCATGGACATCACCAGCGCGATCGCGCCGGCAACATGCGGCGACGCCATGGACGTGCCATCCGCCGGCGCGTAAGACGCCCATTCGATCATCGGCGTGGCCATGCCGTCATACGCGATGAGATTGTCGGTACCCGCAGGCCACGACCAGCCAAAAGTGTCATAAGGATCGACGGAGCTGATCAGAGAATCGTACAACCCGCCAACAGTCCCCTCGATGTCTCCGGTCCACGAATAGTAGTCCGTGCAGATCGCATGAAGGTAGTTGCGATACCAGGTCACATCGAAACCGAAGTAGTTGTCTTCTAGGTCCTCTCCGATGCCGCCACCGGAGAGCAACAGGTTACCGCCACCATCCAAGTAGTTGCCCAAGAGGGTCCTGTCGGCGGAGTCGAGCGAAAGCTCATTGTAGTAGTAGTAACTCAATCCACCCGTGAACCACACGACCGGCCCGGTTCCCAGTTGTGCGAGAGTCGGCATTCCTGCGGCCTCGACATCCCACGTGGTGATGGACGTGTAGCCCGCCGCAACGAGTTCGCTCTCGTACACAGAGAGCCGTGCTCCCACGCCATCCTGGGTCAACGTGGGATAGCTGTCATCGACCACAAGAACGCTGCCGTCGCCAGCCGGATCCAGCTCAGTCATGGCGCCTGCAAATACGGCCGAACGATCAGTCGTATTCATGATGCTCTCGATGGGAAAGCCAAAGTACATGACCTCGAACGGGCTCTCTACTACGTGCAGAGCAGCCGACGTGCTAGGAATCGTGGAGGTCACGTCGACGCCGGGTGCCGCCAGATCCACCGATTCGAGACCGTAGTTCGAGAATGATGCCAGTGCATCATTGTGATCTGTTGCCGCAACTGTAACGACATTCGTGGTGTTGTAGGAGGCGGGATACGCGGGCGTAACGTCGATGTCGTCACCAATGCCGTCCGAGCCACCGTTCGCGGCGGCCGCCACACACACCACTCCGTGATCTGCCGCGTACACGATCGCGTCATACAGGGCGGTCGTAGAGGCGGACGCACTCCAAGAGTTATTGATCACATCGGCACCGTTGTCGACCGCGTAAATGAGCGCTGCAATCCCATCAGACAGCGAGCTGTGGATCGGTGTCAGGAACTTGCAGGACATGATCGAGACGTCCCAATTCATGCCGGAGACGCCCACACCGTTGTCCGTGACCGCTCCGATCGTACCGGCCACATGCGTGCCATGGCGATCAGAATCGGCGGCGTCGAACACCGTCGCGTCGTTGTTGGCGAAGTCCCAGCCGTTCATGTCATCGATGTAGCCGTTCGCATCATCGTCGACCCCGTTGCCGGCGATCTCCCCGGGGTTGACCCACGCGTTGCCGACCAAGTCCGGATGCTCGAGGTTCACGCCAGTATCCGTGACCGCCACGACAATCGCCGATGAGCCCGTGGTGATATCCCACGCCGCCTCAGCAGAAACATCCGCGCCAGATGTACCGCCGGTCTGCCCGGTGTTCTCAAAGCCCCACTGCCCGGCGTAGAGCGGGTCATTGGGAGTCGCTGCGAGAGTTACCGGAACATCGAACTCAATGGCCTCGACCAGCGGAGAGTTCAAGAGCTCGTCCATGAGAGCCTGGCCGGAGCGGCCGGGGACAGTCTCGATGACCGTCCAGCCAACCTCGGGAATCTCTCGATTCACACGATATCCAAGTCCACGCGCCTCGGCAGCGCGCGATGACGCGCTGACCTGTGGCGCGAAACGCACGAGCAGACGAGTGGAAGAGCTCTCCCTACGAGTCACGGGAACTCGAGTCGCGGCATCAACAGCGGCCCGGCGGGTTGCAGCGTCCCTTGTGGGAACGTCGGCGGAAGGCGTGGCGAAAGCGGCGACCGGAACCAGCGACATGCAGAGCGCGAGCGCCAAAGCGCCGCGTCCTGCGAGAGAAGCGAGTCTGCAGCTTGCGGCCACCGCACTACCTCCGAGTCAAGCCACGCGGCCATCTCCGCGCAGCAACCAATAGCGTACGCCGAAGCTTGACGTCATGCGATAACCCAGATCACACCGGAACCTGTCCGGATGACGCATCGCCTCACGCTATATATGCCGCGAGAGAGGAGATCGCAAGCGCCGTGCCCACCGCGATCGCTGCGGCGGTCATCCAGCCGGTGCCATGCGTGACCCGTCGTCCGGCGAAAGCGCCGGCCCAGGCGGGAAGCCCATAGCCGATAGTGAGTCCCAGAACAGCCCAAAGCGCGATAGTGGTCCAATCCGCCCAGACTGGCAGCGATGGATCGAGCCGAGCCACACCATCATAGACGTCACGTGATCGCGCGATCACCCGCATCCCATCGCCGATGAGCCACGCGCCAACAAGGATCGATCCCGCCCAGAAGCGGTGCTCGTGCAGAGCGTTCTTGCGACCGGAGAGCGCGGCGGCGACCGTGGCTCCCACTACTGCGAACACAGGATTGAATCGAATGGCCAGCTCCAAGCCGGCAGTGACCGACGTTGCGACGGCGTCAAGCATCTAGCCGCGAGGTTCGAGAGCGAGTTTGCCTTTGCGGACCTTCTCGGGGATATCTATGGGATAGTCGCCGTCAAAGCACGCCAGGCAGTGTTCCGTACTGCCAACGGAGGCGACGAGGTCATCGATCGAGAGATATGCGAGAGAGTCCGCTCCTATGGAGTCGCTGATCTCCTGCACGGAGTGAGCCGAGGCGATGAGCTGCTCCTGTGTATCCGTGTCGATGCCAAAGAAGCAGGGCCACTTCACGGGCGGAGACGTGATACGCATATGGACTTCAGCGGCACCGGCATCGCGCAGGAGTTGGACGAGCTTGCGCGAGGTGTTCCCGCGTACGATCGAGTCATCAACGACGATGACGCGCTTGTCCTTGATCACATGACGAAGCGGGTTGAGCTTGAGACGGATGCCCTGTTCGCGCAGCGACTGTGTGGGCGCTATGAACGTGCGTCCCACGTAGCGGTTCTTGACCAGACCCTCACTGAACGGGATCCCGGAACCCTGAGCATAGCCGACCGCGCCAGGAATACCGGAGTCAGGAACGCCGATCACGATGTCCGCTTCCACAGGCGATGACAGGGCCACTGCAGCGCCCATGCGTCGCCGAGCCTCATATAGCGAGCAGTCGTTCATGACGCTGTCGGGACGAGCGAAGTAGATGAACTCAAAGACGCACAGGCTCTTCTTCTCGGCGGGTACGGCCTGCATTGTTTCGACGCCGTCGGCGCTTATCTTGAGCAGTTCGCCGGGTTCGACATCGCGAATGAACTCGGCACCGATGATATCGAGCCCGCACGTCTCGCTGGACACGGCCCAGCCCTTGTCTTCGAGCTTGCCAAGCACCAGCGGACGGATGCCGTGCGGATCGCGGAACGCATAGATCGCGTCGTCGGTGACCAGGACCACGGCGTATGCACCACGGATGTAGCGCATGGTCTCCTGAATGCCGCCGCGCATCTTGTTGTGCTCTTGGGTGAAGTGGTCGACGAGCGTGGCGATGACCTCTGAGTCAGTCGTGGAGCGAAACCGGATGCCCTTGCTTTTGAGCTCATCGCGGAGTTCGCTCGTGTTCACGAGGTTGCCGTTATGAGCCAGAGCGATGGGCTGACGGCCGATCGAGGAGAGCATGGGCTGGGCGTTCTCCCATGAGGTGGAGGAGCCAGTGGTCGAGTAGCGCGTATGTCCGATGGCGACCTCGCCTGTGAGTGTGGTGAGGTCGGACTCTGTGAACACCCGGGAGACGAGTCCCAGGTTCTTGGTCATGGTTACAGTCTCGCCGTCGCCGACAGCGATACCGGCGGACTCCTGGCCACGGTGCTGCAGTGCATGGAGGCCGAAGTATGTCAGGCGGGCGACGTCCTCGTCGGGAGCGTATACACCGAAGACTCCGCAGGCCTCCTCAGGGTGCTCTGGTCGATCATTGAAGATCCAGTCATCCTCGGTGGCGGCGTCAACGCCGCAGCCGTCACTCAAGCAGTCAGAAGGGTTCATGTAGATGCGGTCGCTCCTTGTAGACAGGAGGGTTTTGGACGCGGGTAGGATACCACGGAAACAGCAGGCATACTTCGGCTCGCATCTATTTGCCGGGATCCCACACCCATTCACCCCGCATGTTGATGTAGCCGACCGTGTCGGTGATCAGCACCATGGCGATGCCTTCGTGGAACGATCGGACATCGTCGAAGTCCGGATCGATCACCCAGGCTCCGCGATCATCGATGTAGCCGGCTCCCTTGTCGGTCCTTACGCCGGCAACTCCCTCGCTGAACTCCAGACCGCCCAGGAAGCGCTCGCCTATCACCCAGCGGCCATTGGCGTTCATGTAGCCGATCATAGCGCCAACGGCGACTGGAGCCAGTCCCTCGACATAGGAACCAGCGGAGTTGAACCGCTCCTTGAGAACGATCTCGCCGCTGGCATCGATGTAACCGAAATCCACGTCGTGTGCGATCTGCGCAAGGCCCTCGCTGAACGATCCCGCATGAGCGAACTCCGGCGGAATGATCCACGAACCATCCAATCCGATGTAACCCCACAGGCCGTCCCTCTTGGCCGGGGCAAGACCTTCAGAGAACTCCCCGGCGGACTCATACTGTGGTTCGATCGCCCACGTGCCCGTGCTGTCGATGTAGCCCGCGGGATCGCCCTCATCGAGAACAGCGGCCGCCCTCCCCTGATGAAAAGGACCAGCGAACGAGTAGGCTGGTTCGACTGCAACCGCGCCACGTGTGTCGATGTAGCCGAAGAGATCGGTCTGCTCGTCAAGAAAGACCGCGCGCCCCTCGCTGAATCGTTCGGCACCTGCGAACTGGGGATCGATCGCGATACGTCCGTAGCTGTCGATATAGCCCCAGAGACCGTCGACCAGTACGGGGTGCAGCCCAGCACCGGACTCGTCGGCCGGAGCACCGCCGTCCACGGGTGACACGACTCCCTCAGGTGGTTCAACAGTGGGATCATCTGCGCCGGAAACGAAGAACCACCAGGCTCCGAGAGCGATCGCCAGAATCGCCAGCGCTGCAACGACGATCTTGGAGATTGCGCCGGCAGTGACTGTCCTGCGCCGTTCATCGGGCAACGGTGTCGGTAAAGACCTCGAGCCGGCTACCGGCATACGACAGCGCGGGCATGTCTCCATGCCCTCCCCGATCTCAGCGCCACAGACTGAACAGAACAAACCCGGACTCCTCACGCACTGTCTCTTGGACGACAAGATAACCATCGCATGAGTCACACGCAAAGAGAATACGCCTGATCATCAGTCGGACACAGCGCAAGCAATTACCGTACTATGGAGATATTGGGGGTGAGGGAATGCGTCGAGTACTGCGTCTGATCAATGAGGTCTCACTGGGATGGCTTCTCGCCGCCCTGTTCGGCACGATAGTGCTGTTCGCGATCGGCTTCTGGCTCCTGGCTCTCGCCGGGTCGAGCGTGCTGGAGTTCACCTATCGAACCGGCCCAGCGAAGGGCTTCGATGATGCCCTCTACTTCTCTCTCGTGACGATCTCGTCTCTGGGCTACGGCGACATCCGTCCGGTGGGATTGGGCCGCATCATCGCTGGAACCGAGGTCGTGGTGGGTCTCGCATTCTTTGGCATGCTGGTAGCCAAGATCTCCTCGGTCAAACAGGACTACCTCCTGCGCCGCCTCTACTCCGAACTCGTCGACGAGAAACTCGACCGGCATGCGGAGACTCTGGAGAAGACGAGCAGGGTCTACATGACCACGAGCAACATGCTGCTCAACGGTGACATCGATCCTGAGCTCACCACCACCTTCAAGTCCGACATTCACGAAGCGACTTTCTTCTACCAACTCTACCAGCAGCTTAGAGGGGTGAGGAATCTGATGGTCGCCGAGGAGTACCACGGCGGCTTCTTTGGCGACGTGAGCGACATACTCCTGAGCCGCGTGTATGCCGCGATCCAGAGCATGATAAATCACACCATGCGCCTGCTCGAGCGCAACGCCGAGCGTTCATGCAGCTACATCCTCTGTGGCAACGAGATCTGGATCGCGCGAGTGGCCACATTGGCCGACGAGATCGCATGCCTGGGGGCAAAAGGGTCGCGCAACGCCGACATCGCCGCGCAATGCCGCGAGCTCATGGAGCTCACCGGCCGACTTCGCAACGAGGGACTGCCCGCGATCGAGGCCGCGAACCAGGCGCGGCATGAGAATGGCGATGCCACCACGTGCCCGTTCGATCCCGAGGCGGCTGCTAAGCGGATCTAGGATCCCAACGGAAACCGCGGTCTAGCGCGAGCCGCGCGAACGGACCACAACCAGTACCCCGCACACAAGTATCAGTGCGCCGTAAACGACCGGATAGAACCAGTCCGGGGCGGAGAATGAGGTCGGGTGACCGCGGAACAGGTCCCAGTTGGCCCAGCGCACGCTGGAGAACATTGCGACGAACACTAGGAACGACACGCCATCGCGTGCGCCGCGATGGCACAGAGCGGCAGCGACGATGAGAGCCAGAACCGCCCCCGTCGCCTCATAAAGTTGCGCAGGGTGCAGCGGAATCGGTGCGCCAAAGATGCCCACTAGCCCCTGCCCCATCTCCCAAAGATGCGGAAGGCTGCCGCTGGGAAACGTGACCCCCAGCGGCGAGTCGGTCGGGTGGCCGAAGCAGCAGCCGTTCAGGAAACACCCGAACCGCACCAGCACGAGACCTGTGGCGATTCCGGGCACTCCTGCGTCGGCAAGACGCCAGAGGTCGAGGCGCATGCGCCGCGCAATGAGCCAACCGACGAGTGCCGCGAGCAGCAACCCGCCGTAGAGCGCGAAGCCTGTGGCCTGCGACGAGACGGCGCGGGCGGGGTCGTCGGAGTAGATCGACGGGTTCAGCACGATATGCAGCAACCGCGCGCCCACGGGTACGGCCAGCGCACTGCCCACGAAGAACGCGAGTACCCCGCGCGCCGGCATCCCGCGTCGACGAGCCACGAGGTACGCGACGGTGACTCCCGCCACCGCCGCGACCACGATCATCGTCGAGTACGCCCTTAGTTCGAGCGTGCCTATTGCTAGAAGCACCGGCTTCATCTGCTGCTACTTGCTCGCAGTCCACGAACCACGCATGACCACGCCTTCACCCATGGGCATGGAGAACCCCCCACTCATGACGATCGACTCCTGCTCGAACGCCGCCGTGCCGCTAAAAGACATGGTGTTGCCGTCAGTGGCAAACGTCATCTGAATAGTGCCGCCACCGTACGTTGCGGTCCCGTCCGTGGGATTCTCGTTGGCTACGAGTGTCGCGGATCCAGATCCGCCCTCGCCCAGGTTAAGAGTGACCCCCATGGGGATGGGCTGACCGATCAATTGCTCCAGGTCGATATCGCATCCCTCGACATCGCCCCCTTCGGGCAGGCCATCGATCTTGGAGATGGTGAATGTGCCGGAGTACTTCCCATTCATCTGTGCGGCGGTCGGTGGCACAGACAGCGCCTCACCGATCCAACCGGTGAGCTGGCTGTCGAGATAGCCGCCGATGATGTTGTCCATGATCGCCGACGCACTGGTGCCAATGACCTCCGCACCGGCCTCCGCCAGCCCCTTGAGACTCTTGTCGAAACTCTTCCTGAGCAGATCGCGCAACGTTCCCTCGATCGTCTCTCTGAAGTTGCCCTTGGCAGCCCCCAGGCCCGCCGCGGCAAGATCGCGGATCTTCTTCATGATGAGATCGCGACTGGCGGCCAATGTACGAGCGGACGCCTCGGCGATCTCGACCTTGATCGAGTTGCCGATGAGAGCCTCCACCTGCGGTGAGGTCAGCCCCTTCTTGGCGAGCATCTCAGCCATCTCAGCGACCAGTTTCTTGCGCTCGGCCGCCGTGGCGGCGGACTTGGCAAGGTTGATCATTGCGCGCCAGCTCTGCTTGATGCCCTCTGCGCTGCCTCGCACCAATCCGGGAAGCTGACTGCCCTTGAAGATGACCTTGGTGCCCCCGATGCACGAGAGCCCGATCTCCACGATGCCGAGCGCGACCTCCCCGTCAGTCGACTTCTTGTTGGCAACGCGATAGATGCCCTTTGCCATGCCGGTGAACAGACCGGCGCCGATCTTGGTGACTCCGCCTGTGGCCCATCCTGCCGCGAAAGACATGTCTCCTTTGCCGAATATCTGCTCGAATCCCCACTCGGCGGCTCCGCCGGTGACCTCGCCGGCCGTGTTCTCCGCTTTCTCGACGTACTCGTTGGCCGTGTAGATGGTTTTCGAGCCCGACACACCATTCTGGTAGTTGTTCCAGACCTCGTCTGAGTTCGCCTGTATGTCCTCCCATATCTCAGCGGAGGTGTTGCCGTTGGCGATGCCATAGGGCACGCGTGCAACGTTGCGCACAGTTGTGCCGAGCAAGTCGATCGTGACACCGACTCCAGTCTTGGTGGCACTCCAACCCTTCTTGACGCTGCTCCACGCGGCGCCCAGATCACCCTGCTCCGGCTCCGGCTCTTGCCGCAGGACCGTGACAGCTTTTCCGTAGTTCTCGGCTCCGTCCGCGTAGGCGGACTCGATCCCAAAGAGCGGCGTCGCCTGATCAACAGGAACGTCGACCTGCACAAGCCTCGTCGTGTCGAGCGCGTCGACGTGACCACGCAGTGAGGCGATGAACTCCTCCCACGCCGTGAGCAGGACCTTCATGTCGTCGATGTCCTGCTGTGTGACGGTCTCGCCGACCTCGATCGTGTCGACCTGTGTGCGCAGCTCAGGCAGCTGCGTCTCCATCCAAGCCAGGGCCTCGAGCGAGAAGTAGTAGTCGGAACTGGCCAGCAGATCGAGACGCTGGCCTATCACGTCGATCTGAGCCGCAACCGGGTCGAGCGCGCCCAGCGCAGCATCGACAGCCTCGCCAATGAGGAGATCGTACTTGGTGCCCGCCGCGACCACCTCAGCATTGTCGGAGTCCGCGAGCACGTCGATCCCCATGACCGCGTAACCCGCGATGACCTCGATGTCCTCGAGCATGAACGAGCCGTAGGCGACGGCATTCGTGACTGCCATGTAGTCGGTCATGGACCTGGCGTACGGTGTCTCGGCAGTTGCGGCCGACTCAGCGAAGCCCTCGTACGTGACTTCCGCCAAGGCCTCCTTGGTGCCGATGAGCGCCACTTCCTGCAGGCTCTCCATGGCATACGGTTCGAACGTCGGGTCGGCCTCGATGACGACCTCGAGATACTGGGCAAAGACCTCACGCGCCGCGACCATCTCGTCCTCGGCGTCGTTGGCGAGCGAAACGAGCGTCACAGCGTCATCGATGATCGCCTGCACCATCTCCGCGCGCTTGGACTCGTACTCCTTGGTGCCCGGAGTTGGCAGCGCTTGCGCGCCTGCGTAGAAGGGGTTGGACGCCACGACGGTCTCGAT
>JAQIBK010000046.1 GCA_027859125.1 Actinomycetota bacterium
GAGTGCTGGAGATCGTCGCGAGACTGCCGGAATGGGGCGCCTCGGATTTCCCGGGTCATCACAGTCCGGAGTTCCTGCCCAATCACCTGAATCTGCTCGCGGACATGGGGCTGCGCGCCGGCGACAACGACCGGGTGGACGAGCTGCTGGACCGCATGTTCGAACATCAGGACAAGCAGGGGCATTTCGAGTCGTTCGGCACCGCACCCGGCAGGCCTGAAGCCGCGTGGTCGTCCTTGCTCTGCGATACCAACGTGATCACCGACGTGCTCTGCCGCTTTGGGCGATCGGGCGATTCGAGAACCATGCGCGCATTGGATCGCATGGCCAAGGACCTTGCGACCACTCCCCAGGGTCCTGCGTGGCAGTGCATCCCGGAGAAACGCACGCTCTGGCGGGGGCCCGGTCGCAAGGCGGACGTCTGTCCGCAGGTGACACTCGAGGGCCTGCGAGCCTTTTCGCATATGGCCCCCGCGGATCGTCCCGCGAATAGCCTCGACATCGCCCGCACGCCACTGGAGGTCTGGCGACGACGAGGTGACGAGCGCCCGTACGCGTTCGGCCACGGATATCAGTTCAAGAGCGTGAAGTGGCCCAACTTCTGGTACGACGCCCTTTGGGTGCTCGAAACGCTCAGCCGCTATCCCGAGCTCTGGCGCGGGCAGGACGCGAACACTGAGGATCGCCGAGCTCTGTGCGAGCTGGCCGCCTGTCTGATCGCGTACAACTTTGACGCCGACGGACGCGTTGTGCCCGCAAGAACGTACCGCGGCTATGAGTCGTTCTCGTTCGGCCAGAAGAAGAAGCCGTCCCCATTCGCAACAGCACGCTGCCTCGTGCCTCTCATGCGCATGTCAGACCTTGCCGAGGAGATCGCGTCGATCGACGTCGGGTCACTGCCCAGCTCCAAGGGCGGCACCGGCACCGTCAAACCGCCAAAGAACGCGGGCGCTCCTTGCCCCGTGCCCGACACCGGCCAGAAATATCCCGAGGTGCAGATGGTGCCCCGCGTCCTTCGTCGGCATCACATAGACACGCCTTGGGAGTCCATGAGCCCCGAGTCCGTGGTCTCCGACATGATCTGTATGCGCACGATGAGTCCCTCTGCGCCCTACACCGCACTTCATACGAGGCTTCGAGAGTTCGACAAGACCCGTCTCGATGACGCACTCTACTCACGGCGATCGCTACTCCGTATGCGCTGTATGCGAGGGGCGACGTTCATTCTGCGCCCGGACCTGGCTCCGGCCATCTTCGCCTCCACATCGTTCGCAGTCATCCGCCATGCGCGAGAGTTCGGCCGTGTGCGCGGGATCGATCCGGCAGCCTACGAGCGTCTCTCTCCGCGAGTGATGGACCTGCTCGCACAGGAGTCCCTCACCACTGTGCAGATCCGCGAGCGCATGGGCGCAACGCCGGGCGTCGATCTGGCGGCAATGGTGAATCTTCTGACATGCGAAGGGTATCTTCTTCGTGACCGTCCAACGGATGGGTGGAATGGCAGGCAGTGGACCTATACGCCTTTCGAGAAGGCATTCCCCGACGTGAAGCTCGATTCGATGGGACGAGATGCGGGCGACATCGAACTCGTGCGTGCGCATACGCGGGCGTTCGGCCCCGTGACCCGCAAGGATACCGCTTGGTGGACCGGCATTGGCCGGAAGCGAACCGATCAGGCGCTCGACAGGCTGGGCGACGAGATCGTATCCGTTCACATCGAGGGGCACGAGGATCCCTACCTCATGCACGCCGCGGACACCGACGAGCTGCTCACCATGAGTACGCCGGAGCATTCAGTCGCGCTGCTTCCGTCTGTGGACTCGCTGGTGATGGGATACGCCCGCAAGGACAGATTCATCTCCGATGCAGCCAGACCACTTGTTTTCGACCTGTCAGGCAACGTGACATCGGTCGTGCTCGTGAACGGAAGGATCGCCGGCATCTGGGATGTCGCGACGGATCCCGAGCCCGCGGTGCTGCTGCACCTGTTCCAGGAGATGGATCCGCCGCTGATCGAGCTGGTGCAAGAACGGACCCGCGAAATCGGTCACTTCTGGTTCGACCGGGAGGTCCCCCTGCGATCGATCTCCGAGATGCAACCGCTCTCACAACGCCCCCCGGGAGCTGTCACGAAGCCGCTGCGGTGAACGGGTCGCTCACCTACGACCATCGACAACAACCACACGTCGGCGACCATGATCGCCAGAATGCCTGTGGGAAGGCCGGTGAGCCAGAACAGCATCTGCGTATCGTCTCTGGGCACAAGCCACATGGCCGTCAGAGGCGGAATGACCTTGAGCAGCAGTGCGCCCATGGCGAACGGGACATGCACCCCGCGCAGCAGGCACATGAAGTTGAAGACACTGCCGGCGACGGCGGCCACAACGTAGATCCATATGAGCGAGGTTTCCAGCATCGTCCCTTTGCCATTCCGTTTTGCATTCATGACGTCTTTCACCCGTGAGCATACATTATCCGTGAGAACCGGCAGGGCGCATCCAAGCTTCGGACTTCCTGTGGATTCATCACAACAATCAATTGTCAAAATCCATAGGATTCATTTTCTTAATTTCCAGATTGACTTTCTGAATCATTGGGTAGACTATGACTGCATAACGTCAACCCAAGGGGATACACCATGGCAAATGAATGGCACGACCTGACAAACATGACGGGCGACCGCGACTTCACTGTGGCCGCTGTACGGCTCAAAGACAGCGACATCACGATCAATGGCGAGTTCGAGCTGCCCATGTTGGCCGGTCTACGCTATGAGGACCAGGTCTTCGTCGGCGAGTTCGTCAGGTGCCACGGCTCGATCAAGCACATGGAGAAGGCATTCGGGGTGAGCTACCCCACGATCAAGAACCGCCTGAACCGAATATCGGACCAACTGCAGATCGTTCAAATCGACATAGAACCGCTAGCTGCCCAGGAGGATGCTCTCGACCTGCTGGAGAGGGGCGAGATCACCGTCCAGGAGGCCGCCGAGAGGCTCGGGCGATAGCGATGGCGATGCTCCCTCCCACTGTGGTCAACGTGCGCATTCGCGAGCCCGATTCGCGCGGGTTCAGGATATGGCTGCCCCTGTTCCTGCTCTGGCCTCTACTGCTGCTGATCATCGGCTCGGCTCTGACAGTCAGCATCGTGGTCGACTTTGTGGGGATCATCGTCGGCGCGCGCTACCACGACTACACGAGACTGCTGCTGGGCTGCATGCAGATACTGGCGGAGACACGCGGAACCCACGCCCACGTTCATGGACACGACGACAACCTCGTCGACATAGACATCTACTAGAGACCAAAGGAGTGAACCATCATGAGTGAAGACAGGAAGCGGATTCTGGACATGCTGGCTGAGGGCAAGATCACGGCCGCCGAGGCGGACACTCTGCTCGGCGCTCTCGGTGCACCTGCCGATGGGCCCTCCCCCTCATCGGGCACCAAGACTGCAGTGACCGGCCCGCCAAAGTTCCTGTATGTGAAGGTCACCGGTGAGGACACCGTTGATGTGAAGGTCCCCCTGGGACTGCTGCGTGCGGGGCTCAAGCTCACGTCGCTGATCCCGCCTCAGGCGATGGACCAGATCAACGAGTCCATGAGCGAGAGCGGCATGACGCTCGACCTCAACAACCTGAAGGCCGAGGACATCGAGGGAATCATCGAGAACCTCCGCGAGATGGAGGTAAATGTGAACTCAAAGAACGGCGACAAGGTGCGCGTCTGGTGCGACTAGAGGGGATGTCACTCCCCCAGCTGGAACGGTTCAACGTCGTACATGTAGAGCGACAGACCGCCTCGATCGTCCACGGACTCATAGTAGAGATGGACCCTGTCTCCGTCGACGGTGGTCTCGAACACCCTGTAGTCAACGCCACCGATGAGCTTGTTCGCCTGCCAGCGGCCCGCAGACCTCATGGCGTCAGGTATGGCCGCCACATTCTGATTGAGTAGAGCATCAAGTGTGCTGTTGTTGTCTTCAGAGACCTCCACTCTTCCACCAAAGCCATCGAGAAGCAGGGCTACGATCAGGAACAGCGCAGAAACCAGCCTGTGCCGTCGCGGCATGTCGAGCCCGATGATCCCCGAACTCCTGCCCTTTGCGCATCTCCGCAAGGCACCTTTCGCGTGATACCGACCCACAGTATTGCTATCCATCCACGGCCTCCTCAGAAGCTGAATCAGAAGGACGCGTTCGCCCTATTCCACAACAGTCTATCCAATCCCTACATCAGCCACAGGGCACGGCCCCTACTCCTGAGAGTCATCCGCGAAACGCAGGGGCAGCCCGAGCGTGAACTCCGAACCGGAACCGGGCATGCTTGTGACGGTAAGCTCGCCGCCGAGAAGATTCGCAAGCCTTCGTGATATTGGCAGACCCAGACCCGTTCCTTGCGGCTTGGCTTCATCTTCCGAAGGAATCTGTTCGAACTCACCGAATATGCGCTCGAGTGCGTCATTGTCGATCCCGATGCCCGTGTCGGTCACCCTGACGAACATCGTCTTGTCACCGGCGCACTCAACCCGGCACTCCACGCTTCCGGACTCCGTGAACTTGACCGCGTTGCTCAGCAGGTTGAGTACGATCTGTGTGAGCTTAGCTCGATCTAC
>JAQIBK010000032.1 GCA_027859125.1 Actinomycetota bacterium
CACCCCCGCAGCGACCAACGTCGCAACGCGGGCTTCAAGATACTCGACGACCTCCGTCACAACATCATCGTAGTGAGGATCGTGCTGCATGGTGCCGGGTTCTCCGAGCATGTGCATGACCACGACGCCCACATCGCATGCAGCGGCAACACGAACCATGGCCTGGTCGGCGAAGCCCGAGACATCGTTGATGATGCAGGCACCAGCATCCACACACGCCTGGGCTACCTGGGCGTGACGAGTGTCTATCGAGACTGCGACGCCGTTCGCAGTCAGCTCTGTGACAACTGGCAGAACGCGCATGGTCTCCTGGGCGATGGACACTTCCGCGGCACCGGGACGAGTAGATTCTCCACCAACGTCAATGATGTCGGCACCTTCATCGAGCATCCTGCGCGCATGGCCCAAAGCGGGTTCGAGCCGATCGTATGATCCTCCGTCAGAGAACGAGTCCGGCGTTGCGTTCAGCACGCCCATCACAAGCGGTCGTTCCAAGTTGAACTCGAACGCTCCGGCACGCCACATGTCGGGTGCGGAATCAGCCATGCGAACCCCTAGCGACCTTTGATGAGAGACATGGCTTCGGCACGAGTCGCGGCGTTGCGTTCAAAGGCCCCACGCACTGCCGAGGTGATTGTGATGGCGCCCGACTTCTGCACTCCGCGCATGGACATGCACAGGTGCTCTGCCTCGATCACGACCATGACGCCAGCCGGATCCAAGTGCTCGACAAGGGTGTCGGCGATCTGTGAGGTCATACGCTCCTGGACCTGAGGCCGCTTGGCGAACACGTCGACAGTACGGGCTATTTTGGACAGCCCGCAGATACGACCATGTGCCCCCGGGATGTAAGCAACGTGTGTGCGCCCCATGAACGGCACGAGATGATGCTCGCACATTGAGTAGAGCGGAATATCTCGAATGAGCACCATCTCCTGATGGCCCTCGTTGAAGGTGACCTTGAAGTGCTCGCCGGCATCCTGATCCAGCCCGGCGAATATCTCCTCGTACATCGCGGCGACGCGCCGGGGTGTATCGATGAGCCCCTCTCGGGTCACGTCCTCGCCCACGCCCTCTAGAATGAGGCGCACGCCCTCCATGATCTTGTCTCTGTCCATCAGTCCCTCCGGCGATCGGGTGCACCCCAAGTATCGCGCATTGCGCGAAGACGCGCGCGCTTCTAGTTGAAATAACCGAATGCGCGACCGATGGAGACGACTGCGGGACCAAGGATGACCAGGATTGTGGCGGGAAGAATACAGAGGATCAGAGGGAACACGAGTTTGACGGGGGCCTTCTGTGCCTGCTCCTCGGCGTATTGGCGACGCTTCAGGCGCATCTCCTTGGCTTGTGTGCGAAGGACGCTGGAGACGGAAACACCGAACACGTCCGCCTGGATGATCGCGGTGATGAACGCATTGAGGTCGCTTACGTCGGCACGTTGTGCCATGTGCCGCAGAGCCTGGTTGCGTTCGACACCGGCCTGAACCTCTTGGAGCATGCGTGCGAACTCCTTGGCTAGCGGTCCGGTGCTGTTGCGGACGAGCTTGGCCATGGCCTGGTCGAACCCGAGACCGGCTTCAACGCTGATGGTGAGCATGTCCAACATATCAGGAAGTGCTCTGCGAATGGCCTTCTGCCTGTTCGCCGTTGTGCTGGAAAGCCAGATATCCGGAGAATAGAACGCCAGGGCCACCAAAGGCAAAACGGTCAGAACCCAGCTCGCTGGGCTCATGGGTCGCAGAATCGATGCTGCGACGAAGAAGCCCAGGACGCCCAAGGATGCCACCGCCTTGCCGGCAACGAAGCGATCGACATCCAGACCCCGAGGATTGCCTGCCACCTTGAGCTTCTGGCGTATGCGATCCCTATAGCCAGCTGGCGCGAACACACGGAGCGTTCCCCCCAGGAAGTGTCCGGCCGGCACAAGGACTCGCTCGCTGAACGGCCTAAGGAGTGGCTCTGCTTGGCGCGCCTGGCTCTCCTCGAACGCCCCCATGTTGCGCAAACGTCGGCTGACCTGTCTCTCCTCGGAGAGGATGGTCAAGAGTCCGGTGTAGGCTAGTGCTCCGATAGAAACGAATATCATGACGGGGAATGCGATTTCCATGTCACACCTCCACGGAGATCGCCCGGCGCAGCCACACAGCGCCTATCACCAACAGTGCCATGCCGAATGCTGCGACAACCAGACCGACCGACGTGTCGAACATCTGACTCATATAGGTCGGATTGACCAGCATGAGCACGAAAACCTCAAGGAACGGCAGGGCGATCAGCACAGATGCGGACAGCTTGCCCTCTGCAGTCAATGAATCCACGTGCCTACGTAGCGCTGCACGCTCGCGAATAGTCTCCGCCACGATGTCCAGCACCTCGGCTAAATTGCCGCCGACCTCTCGCTGGATCGTGATCGCTGAGACCGCCCAGCGAAAATCGCTGCTGTCCAGTCGCTCCGCCATCGACATCATTGCGTCCTCGACCGGCAACCCAAGTCGAGCCTCGGTCTGCACCCGCCGAAACTCGATCGACGCAGGCGGGACCATCTCCTGGACCACCATGTCGACGGCTTGTTGCATGCCCCAGCCTGATCTGACCGATCCGGCGATGAGATTGAGCACGTCGGGCAACTGTTCCTCGAACGCCTTGGAACGACGGTTCGCCAAGTGCTGGATGAACAGCATGGGAACCGCTGTGGTCAGCAGAACCACCACGATAGAGAGAACGAAGTTGCCCACTAGCAGCTGGAACAGCCCGCTCACCAGCACTACGAACGTGATGTGACCAGTGATGTACTCCTTGGGTCGCAGCGGAAGGCCCGCGCGCGCCAGCCACTGGTGCACCATCGCCGTCATTCCGCTTCGACCTGCCACGTATCCGACTGCATCGACCATTCGATCGGCGAGCGTCGCACCCGTAGCATCATCGATGGTCGGGAGTTCATCTGACGTACCGTGCAATTGATCGTAGTAGGTCAGATGCTTGAGCGCATTGGGCGGCTTGATCGTCAGCAAGAGGAGACCGCCAGCAAGCAGCGCCACAGACACGAACGAGAGAAGCACTGCGGCACCAAGATCGAAGTAGTTCGCCGCCGGAGAACGAGCCGGCTCCCATGGGTCCAGAGCAGCTCGGGCGACGAACCCGGGGTTGCGAACGATGACCGATCCAAGAGCGTCAACATCACCAGCATTGGCTGCCACGTCGATCTCCAGATCGACGGTTGCAGGCATGAGGCTCTCATAGACAACGAGGTAGCGGCCCTGGATCTGACGGGCTATGCCCTCGAATGAGGCCGGGAGTTCGGCTATGTGGGTGACGTTCATGACACGGCCCGACGTACTCGCGGCGATCGTGTTCAGAGCCGCCGGGTCCGCTTCGGCCGAGTTGAGCGCCACAGCAAAGACCGGGACCGATCGATCCGTGAGTCTCGTGAGCATGGCGTCGAACTGGCTGCGGCTCACGGTGTCGCCGCCGTCCGAAAGCACAACGATCGCCCCATGCTCATGCGGAGAGGCGCTTATGAGGTCGGATGCCGCGAGGAGAGCATCGTACAGCGCAGTCTCTCCGGACGCCTTGAGCTCCCCGACTGCGCTGCTGAGAGCCGCATCATCCTCAGAGAATCCCTGAACGACCCGGGCCTGCGTGCTGAAGGCGACGACCGCCACACGGTTAGGGGCGCTGAGACCGGCGAAGAACGCGTCCGCTGCCTGCTTCGCGCTTTCGAGCGCAGCCCCGCCCATGCTTCCGCTGGTGTCGATCACGAGCACAACATCGGTCGGTTCCGACTGCTCATCGGCGCCACTGACGGACAGTGTCTTCACTCGCTTGCCGTTCTCATTGACCACGAACTCAGGCTCCACACCAGCAGCCAGGAGCTCAGCCGGCAATGAGACCGACAGTGTGACGGCCGGATACTCCGATGCATCCACATGCTGCACCACGACCGAGGGCTTGTCGTCAGATGCCAACGACATCGCAGGAACAGCCAGACTCGCGCATAGCAGAACCGTGCACACCAACGTGAGCCCATGTGTCGCATTGCGTCTCATGGATCTCATCTTCGCGCCGGAGGCTCGTATTCGAACACCTCTGGCGGAAGCGTGATTCCCTGATCCTCCAAACGACGCATGAACTTGGGCCGAAGCCCCGTCGACTTCAGATGACCTCGGAACAGTCCGTCCTCATCGACTCCCATCGTGTAGTCGAAGTAGAAGATGTCCTGGAGAACGATCGTGTCGCCCTCCATGCCCTCCACCTCTGAAACCTGCGTTACTCGGCGAGTTCCGTCGCGCAGCCTGGTCAGGTGCACGAGTATGTCCAACGCGGACGAAGCCTGCTCGCGAATGGCACGAACGGGCAGGTCGATCCCGCTCATGAGCACCATGGTCTCAAGTCGAGCCAACGAGTCGCGGGGTGAGTTCGCGTGCGCCGTTGTGAGCGAGCCGTCGTGACCGGTGTTCATGGCCTGTAGCATATCGAGCGCCTCGCCGCCGCGAACCTCTCCGACAACGATGCGGTCAGGCCGCATGCGCAAGGAGTTCCGCACCAGATCGCGAATCGCTATGCGTCCCTTACCCTCGATGTTGGGTGGCCGTGACTCCAATCGGAGCACGTGCTTCTGATGCAGACGAAGCTCCGCCGCATCCTCGATCGTGACGATTCTCTCGTCGGATGGGACGAACCCCGAAACCACGTTCAACAACGTGGTCTTACCGGTGCCGGTGCCTCCGGAGATGAGAATGTTGAGTCGGCCTCGAACGCATGCGTCCAGGAAACTCGCAAGCCTGTCGCTGAGAGTCCCGAAACCGATCAGGTCTTCAACTGTGTATGGATCGTGGGAGAACTTGCGGATCGTGAGCATGGGGCCGTTGATGGCCAGAGGTGATATCACGGCATTGACTCGTGAGCCGTCGGGCAGACGCGCGTCGACCATAGGAGAGCTCTCGTCGATGCGACGACCCACCTGTCCCACGATCTTGTCGATTATTCGGAGCAGATGCGCTTCATCGACGAAGTGTCTGTCCGTGGTTTGGATCCGACCTGCACGTTCTATGTAGATCGACTGCGGGTTGTTGACCATGACCTCCGTTATGGTCGGGTCATTGAGCAGAGGCTCTATCGGCCCGTAGCCGAGAACGTTGTCGAGTACATCGCCGACGATCTCCTGCTTGTCGATCGCGGACAGAGGCGTGCTCTCGCGGCCCAGCAGATCCTGCAACTTGCGCTCTATCTTGAACCGAAGGGCCGGATCTCCTTCGTCGGCAGTCTCAAGTTCAGTCCCCAAGTCCTCGATGAGGAGATACTGCAGGTTTCGCTTGATCGCATCTTTCGCGTCAACCGAGACCTTGCTTTCCGGCGGCGACTGCTCCACTGGCTGTTCAGTCACGCTCGCCTGTGCAAGACGGTCCCTAAGTGACATCGACCTTCACCTCCTCGGCAGCGCGAGCGATACCCTCCGCGAGCGATGCCAGCGCCTTGGCCACATCAGACTTGGGCGCATCCAGAACCACAGGAACACCCCTGTTCACCGAGCGAGGAACCACTCGGTCACTGGGGACTTTCGCAAACACCCGAGCACCGACCGCGCGTTCAACCTCGCCTAGCTGGAGCCAGACCTTGCTGTCGGCACGATTGAGGACCAACTTGACCAGATCGGCTGAATAGCCGAGTTGCGCGAGCTTCTGCATGGATATGCGGGTGTTCTTGATGCTCGCGACGTCCATCATGGTCACCGCATAGACCTCGTTGCTGCGATCAAGTGCTGCTAGCACCGTTTCGTTCAGGGCAGCGGCGGTGTCAATGACGACGATGTCGTACATGCTCCGCAGCAACCCCAGAACGTGGTCGATGCGACCGGTCGTGATTATCTCCGCGTCCTCGGGTTGACTCGGAGCAAGGAGCACGTCGAGTCCTGAATCGTGGCTCGTCATGCAACCCTTGAGCATATCCTGATCGAGGCGGTCGAACGCTTGTACCGCATCGACGATGGTTCTGTCCGGGTCAAGCCCGAGCATGATACCGACGTCACCGAACTGGAGATCCAAGTCGACGAGGGCGACACGATGTCCGTTGCGAGCGGCAAGGGCCACACCGAGATTGGTCGCCGTGACGCTCTTGCCCACGCCGCCCTTGGTGCTGAAAACAGTCACGACCCGTCCGGGCTGTTTGTTCGAAGTCTCGCACTCTGACGCCGATGCGAGCGTCACACGCACACGCTCGACCCTTTCATGAGCCTCACGTATCGCCGACAGTATGTCGCCCGAGGGAACCTCTTGATCCAGAACGTCGCGCACCCCTGCTCGGAAAAGCGTGCGGATCGTGTCCTGAGAGGCGCGGCGAGTCACGGCGATCACGTCGGCGGGCGCGTCTCCTTGACCAGCTACAGCGGCTAACTGAACCGCCTCCTCCGGTGTGATCGATGGTCCGAGAAGCAGAACGAACGGCTTCTCTGATGCCAGGACGCCGAACGCCTCTTGGGCGCTGGAAACCAGCACAATGCCCATATCGGCTTGCGCACCGAGAAGTGCGGTCATCTGACCGCGATACTCCTCTGTGGCATCGACCACTGCTACGAGTCCCATGAATGCCCCTTACTTGAATACTGTCGAGATGGTCTGGCCAGCTCCAGCCGGCGGCTCCACGGCCGTCGCCGGGAGAAGTGCGCACCAGACTTCGCCGGTCTCCTCTGCGAACACGACGCGCTCTGCATCGGACGCGGAGACCGCGATGGTGAGCGTGCGGGGAGCGGCAGTGTCGGTCGACGCCGACTGCGAGCGCGAGGTGCTCATGATGCCGCCCGACTCCTCATCCTCTGTGACCGACTCCGAGCGCAGCGCACCGCCAGAAGCGAGCACCTTGGCGTCCGAGATCAGAAGCTTGGTGAGATCGACCTCGCCGTCAGGACCGGGCGAGAACGTCACGTAGAGAGCTATGTGATCCCCTGGCTTGACCAGGCCGGCCACACCATCGACCTCGTCAACAGGAATCGAGATGGCCATGTAGTCGCCAGGAATGCTGTAGGCCAGCCCGGCCGACGATGGATACTCGAACCTGGAGCGAGTTATCTGCTCGCCGGCCGTCAGGGGAGCAGCGAGAACCTGACCCTCGAGCGCACGCTCACTCGAAACGGCACCAGCCGCTACGAACCTGCGAGGCATCTCCTCCAGGACGATCAACTCACGAGCAAGAAGCTCCTCCGAGGAGAGACCGCGAGGTATGTCCTCGGTTGCGACTAGGATGCTCACGGACTCGCCTTCGGCCTCGATATCGGAACGCGCATCGCTCAGATAGTTGGCAGCCATGACGGCCGCTACGCCACCGAGCGCGAGTGCAACGACGAGTATGAATATCCTGCTGCGCATGGTCATTCCTCCAGCTCTAGAAGTCGAGGCCCTCGGCCACGAGATGTGTCGTCTCGATCACATACGAGTCATCAGGTGGCGAGTCTGTGACTGACCACGATGGTGCAGAGTACTCAACGAAGCGACCACGCACCACAGCGCCGCCCTCTTTTGAGTCAATGTCCTCGACATAGAACATCGCGAAACTGACGACTCGAAGCGGTGACGTACCGGTGGCCAGCTGGACCTTCTCCGTAATGGGAACGTACACAAGCCGCCTGGAACCCGGCTTTCCTGCAGCAACCCATCCGTCAAAGTCAGAAGGCTCACCACCGAACCGAACGTTGAGAGCCGCGATGGTCTGTGGGGTGGACATGTTGCCCGGTTCCGTCCACACCGTGTCACCGAGGTGCATGATGAAGCTGTAGTCCGATGTCCCTGCAATATATGAGTAGTACTCGACCGTCCCGCCCGGCAGTTCCGGGTACTCTGCCGGGTCCTGAGGATTACGCCAATACGGCGCGTGTCGCAGCGTATGAAAGTCGATTGCCATGAAGTTGCCGGTCTCGCCAGCTCCTCCGATGACCTTGAGCTCGTAGGACTGTCCATACTGGTATTCATTTGTGCTCACGAGGACATGAGCCTGACCCGCCTCACCCGCCGTGTAGACCGTGTCGGAAGTAGTGAGGTCGTATAGTGGGAATGTGGAACGGCGAGACACGAGAATGGCCGCATCCTTCACTTCCTCAGATGCCTTCTTGCCCACCACGATGGCTACGTCGACGGGGGTGTCATCGTAGAGATCATCGGTCTCGGGAGCGGGGAACTCCGCCTTGTACATAGTGGGTGTGATCGCCGAGGCGATGTAGTCGCTCTTTCCGACCGTGATCATGATGTCCTCGGTAGACCCAAGAGGTGCAACGAGATCCACTAACACTTCGACGTTCTCTCCCCACTCAGAAGTCGTCGTCGGATCCGGCACCCGGATATCGGCGAAACGAGACCCTGCCGGAAGCTCCAGGAGGTTGGCGACGGGAGTAACGATCTCAGGAACCCCATCAGGGAAGTTCGGGTCGAGTGTCTGGCTGTTGTAGGCGATCACAGTCACCTCACCACGACTGCCCACGGGAAGATCACCCTCCCAATCCCCGTCCCCGTTCTGGATCAGATCGATCTCAAGGCCGCCGTCAGCC
>JAQIBK010000237.1 GCA_027859125.1 Actinomycetota bacterium
ACGGCTCTGCCTGCGGATGTGAGCGCCAAGCTCACCGCCGAGCGTGACTGGATAGAGGATGTCTACTATCTGGGAGGCACCAGCGCTATCTCGCAGGACGTGCGTGATGCGGTGGCGGACATACTGCACTAAGGGCGTCACGTTAAGTGATTCATGAGAGTTCCGGCTACCCCAAAGGTGGTCGGAACTCTCGTTGTTGCACTGAGTTTGTGCCTGGCTCGAAAACGGCCCCTCGCCGACTCCCGAGTATCGAATCCGCAAACCAAACTGCAAACGCGCCAGACACAACAGGACGTGGCCAGACGGTGCTAGACGTGACGATGGGATATGAACTCGAAAACCGTTAGGCAGGTTCCCCCGTCTCGAGGGTGGTCATGCCGTGTGCGGGCGCTCTCAAGGCGACGCTCCCGTGCGCCGCACGCGCCGATCGGCAGGTCGAGCGGCTAGTCTGAGGTGACGTCGACCGCGCTGGCGCCACGCAGCACGAGCCATCCTCCGATACCCGCCACCACAGAGGCCACGAGGATCGCCAGCTTGGCTTCGGTCTGCAGGATGCCGGCACGGAACGCCAGGCCGGCGATGAAGAGCGACATGGTGAAGCCGATGCCGCCCAGCCACGCCACACCGTAGATATGCCGCCACGTCACTCCTCTCGGCAGATCGGCGATCCCGAGCCGCACCGCCAGCCAGGTCATCGACGTGATCCCGACTTGCTTCCCGATCACCAGTCCAAGTGCCACGCCGAGGCTGATCGGCTCCAGTAGCAACGAGGACGCATCAGTCCCGACGACGGTGATGCCCGCGTTGGCTAGCGCGAACAGCGGCAAGATGATGTAGGTGGCTAAGGGGAGCATGGCGTTCTCCATCCGTTGGAGCGGCGCCTGCATCCGGCGCGCTCCCCGCTGGAGCTGTTGCGCGACGTGCTGTTGGTCGTCGGTCGTCAGCACGTGCTCGCCTTTGACATCGATGTCGGTGATGCGAGTCAGCCAGCCCCATGCCCGTTCCACGAAGACTATTGGCTCGACGCGCGACGTCGTCGGAATCGTGAGGGCGACCAGCACGCCGGCGATCGTCGCGTGCACGCCGGAGTTCAGGAAGCCGAACCAGACCACCGCTCCGAGGATCCAATAGGGGAGCGACGACTCGATCCGGAAGAACTTTACGAGCATCAGCCCCGAGAGCGCGATCGCGGCCAGCCCCAGCCAAGGCCAGGCGACGGACGAGGTGTAGGCGACCGCGATGACGATGATCGCGCCCAGGTCGTCGCCTATCGCCAGAGCAGCTAGGAACACGCGCAGACCCACGGGTATGCGTTTTCCCAGGAGTGCGAGCACCCCAAGGGCGAACGCGATGTCGGTGGCCATCGGCACGCCCCATCCCCGCGCACCTGCGCCGCCCGCATTGATCGCGAGGAACAGGAGCGCGGGCGCTGCCATGCCGCCCACGGCTCCCAGCATGGGTAGGGCCGCCTTCCTGAGCGTCTGGAGTTCGCCGACGAGGATCTCGCGTTTGATCTCGAGTCCGACGACGAAGAAGAAGATCGCCATCAGTCCGTCGTCGATCCAGTGCAGGAGCGACTGGTCCAGTGCCCATCCGCCGACGCTGATCCCCACATGTATCTCCCAGAAGGCGTGGTATGCGTCGCGCCAGGGGGAGTTCGCGAGTACGAGCGCTCCAACGGTCGCACCGAGCAGTACGATGGCCCCCGAAGTCTCGTAGCTCTGGAAGTCATCGAAGCCCTCGCGCAGCCGCTGGGGGTAAGCCTGGATCCTTGAGAGCGCTCCGCGGATGGATGTTCGCATCGCACCTCCATGATGGCCGAACGGTACGCCCCAGCGCGGCAGCTTGTCGCTGAGGATATGCCCGGAGGACCTAGGGCATAGACAGGAAAGACGTCCCCGCCCGATACGAGCAGGAGGAGTCGGACGCATGACCCGCGTCGGTGGACTTGCCAGACGAATGGGCATGATTCCTAGGGGACTTGCAACGCGCGTTCCCACAACTGAAGGAGACGCAATGCTGCACGTCGATATTCCGACCCGCGCCGACATCGAACGACTGGCGGCAATCCGCTCGGACGCGTGTCTCTCGAT
>JAQIBK010000300.1 GCA_027859125.1 Actinomycetota bacterium
ACCTACACCGGGCTGTGGGGGCCGCTGCGCGAGCTCCTCGCGGCGGTGCCGGAGTCGCGCCTGCGCGGCTACAAGCCGGGGCGCTTCAGCTTCAATGTCAAGGGCGGCCGCTGCGAGGCGTGCCAGGGCGCCGGCATCGTGCAGATCGAGATGCACTTCCTGCCCGATGTCTACGTTCCGTGCGAGGTCTGCGGGGGCGCTCGTTACAACCGTGAGACCCTTCAGGTGACATACAGAGGCAAGACCGTGAGCGATATTCTTGACATGACGGTCGAAGAGGCGCTGCACTTCTTTCAGAACATCCCTCCGATCAAGCGTAAGCTTCAGACGCTCTACGACGTTGGCCTGGGCTACATCCGCATGGGACAGCCTGCAACCACGTTGTCGGGCGGGGAAGCACAGCGGGTGAAGCTTGCCAGCGAGCTCCAAAGGCGTTCCACGGGACGCACGTTCTACATCTTGGATGAACCCACGACGGGATTGCACTTCGATGATGTACGGCAACTGCTGATCGTCCTTCAGCGTTTGGTCGACGCTGGCAACACCGTACTCGTCATCGAGCACAACCTCGACGTCATCAAGAGTGCTGACTACGTGATCGATCTTGGCCCGGATGGTGGAGACGCTGGTGGCGAGATCGTCGTTGTCGGAACACCCGAGGACGTGGCCGCGTGCGCCACCTCGCATACGGGTCGTTTCCTGCGGCCGGTTCTTGCTGGAGGAGCGGCCACGATAACACCTGAAGCGCAGGTCGCTAGGCGCTGATACACTTAGTCGCGGATGTGCACTGCTCACGCGTGCGAGACGACCCGCACGCGTCCTATCTCTGGGAGTCCGGTTGGCTGATACACCACGTCGAGGGAGACACCGGTCCAAGCGACCGACTCGTTCCCGCACCCGGATCTCCAGTATCAGATGGCAGCGCCTGGTGTGCACTCTGACCTGCGGTCGCGCACGATTGATCATGATCGCGGTCGGCGTCTTGCTCGCACTCGTTGTCGTGTTCGCCCTCTACGCTCGCGGGGGTGGCCCCGTGCCTGGGTGGCTCACTTGGATGGGTCCGGGTGACGGGGGACTCCTCTCCGCTTCCACGCCCGAAGAGGCCGCCCTGCGCACGGTACGCCTGGTCGGCTTCGAGCACGCAGTGGTCGGCGAGGAGCGTGGCGTGGCAGTTCTCAGGCTCTCAGTGCCCAGCGTGAGTTCACCGGCTGACATAGAACTCTCGTGGCAGACCGGAATGGGGGTGCTTTCCTCGGCGTATCCGGAAGCGACTCGATATGTGGTGCAGTTGTTCGCTTCCCAGGACCCGCTCCTGGAGGTCGCCGCAGATGCGGGACGCATCCGAGAGGCTGTTCGAACCGACGACGGACAGGCGCTCAGGGACTCCGCAGTGTTCACTTTCTTGACGTCTACGGGGGGTGGAATGTGATGAATCGTTCATACTCGATACGCCTTCTGCTCGTCGCGGTGCTGCTGGTGACCATGACAGCCGTTGCTCCCGCTCTTGCCATCGATGCCAGCTACACACATGTCTGGCACGTCGAATCTCTCATGACCGGCGAGGTCGGTGAGACTCGCAAGACTGTGGCGCTGTCCGACATAGAACTCGTTGTCATCGACGGTTCCTATCTGGGTAGCATCGCGTACCAGGACATTCTGGCGGTACAAGACCTTGACGGTGTCACGACCTCACAGATTTCTGAGGTTCTACTGGATCTCAGTGGAACGGCGCTCGATGGTGGTGAGTCTGCTGGCGGTACCTTCACTGGCACCGTGAAGCTCATTCTGCGCCCGGCGACCGATCTGGACACAGGTGCCTCGCCGGAGGTTCTGGCACTGTCCTCGGGCACTGCAGAGATATATGACGTTCGCGGTCATTGGGGCGCCCGGCTCATCAATGGCGTGGCTCAGGGCGAAGTGTTGTTCGAGCTCGTAGAGCTGCGCGACTCTGATAACACGCGCGATGCCGCTTGGTTCAACCGATCATCACTCGCCGATCCCGATGGCCTTGGGCTTGGGCAGACTTTCGTGGTCGAAGTCGGTGGCTTGTCAGATCCGGATGCGCTCGCCGATGAGAATGGGGCGGACGGCGATGACGCTGAGGCCGCCGGCGGGGGCACGGCGTCGGTTTGGAAGTACATCTCATGCGGGCTGACCGGCGATATCGGGGAGAACGCGGTTCCGGCTTCGGGCGCCAGCGCTCTTGCGGCCCGCTCCCTGCGTGATGCGCGACCCGCGCGTGCCACTGTGTTGCCCGACAGTGCAGTGTCCATCGATATCGACATGGGTGGCGCCTATCTGGACGCCAAGAACCGCGCCGCGGGGTTGGTCAGCAGCTCGGGACCTCGTGTCGATGGCGCGTCGCGTGCAACGGCCTCGTTCACCCTGGCTCGTGATGCTGTACCGGGTCGGGCGGCGATTCCCGATGACGCGGATGCGGGACTGGAGTACGTCTCGCGTATTCGCGACCTTCTGGTATCCGTGCCCGGCGCGCAGGGTACTGCGGATGTCGCAGGGGAGATGTCACTCATTCGTCCAGGGGCCGATTCGTCGTCCGTGATGAGGCTCAGGACTCTGGCCATTGTTGTCGAGTCGGTGGGCGCTGACTCTTACGGCGATGTTCTCAGGCCGACGTACGACGCTGCGCGAGAAGTGGCTTCTCGTGTTGTTCCGTCGTCAGGTGCTGTCGCCAATTCGGTCCTGGCAGCGGCCGACAGCCCGATGACCCCGAGGTCGACGCTCTCCGTAGGCACCTTCGACCGTCTCGAGGATCTGGATGTGGTGAGCGGACCCGACGGCGAGCGTCTTCCGAACAGAGTGCTCGCTCGCCATGGTTCCGGATCGGGTGGGATACGGTCGGGTCTCGCTTGGCAGGTGGAGTCCGGTAGCGAGCGAGTCGCACCCACGAAATGGATGGGCTATCGTCGAGCAGACGGTGCCGTCTTCTGGCGCGCAGGAGAGAGCGGGAACGTCGCCCTCACCGATGCGTCACTGCTCGGTTGGGGATGGTCGGTGCATCGGGGGGCCCTCGTGGACACTGATAGATGCGGTCGAGTCCTCGCGCTCTTCGTGACGGAGTAGTCATGGTTGGCGGGGATGCGAACGGGAACCAGGACGATGGGGCGCGGAGACTCGATCTGCGAAGCCATGTGAACCGCGCTCCCGACCTACCGGGCGTCTACCTCTGGAAGGGTGCCGACGGTGAGGTTCTATACGTCGGCAAGGCGAAGTCGCTGCGCAAGCGGCTCAAGCAGTACGTTGGCGGCCACGATGATCGGCCGCAGATCCCGATGATGATGTCCCAGGTCGCCACGTTCGACTATGTGGTGACGGACAACGAGGTCGAGTCGCTGATCCTGGAAAAGAACTACATCCAACAGCTGTCGCCTCCATACAACGTGGACTATCGCGACGACAAGTCCTACCCGTTCATTGCGCTGACCATGAGTGACCCTTTCCCCGCGATCAAATACACACGCGAGAAGCATCGCGATGGAACGCGATACTTCGGGCCCTACACCGATGCTCGGGCGGCCCGTCAGGTCGTCGATGTCGTGCGCCGCATTCATCCCATCTGCAGCGCGCAGTGCACGGAGTGGAAGCAGTTGACCCGCCGTGGGGGAACGTCCATCGGCAAGGCGTGTTTCGACCACCATGTGGGCAAAGGCCCCGGGCCGTGCGTCGGGGCGATAACTCGCCAGGAGTACGCCGAGCAGGTCGCAGACGTCGCCTCGTTCTTGTCGGGCAAGCACAGCGGCATAGCCGATGAGCTCCAACGATCAATGAGCGAGGCCGCCGCTGAACTCGACTACGAGCGCGCGGCGCGCTTTCGCAACAGGCTCGAGGCGGTGCACGCGATCGAGCAGAAGCAGAAGATCGTCACGTCACGTCCGGTCGACGCGGATCTCATCGGCATCGATCGCGAGGAGACGATCACCGGAGTGCACGTCTTCGTTGTCCGTGAGGGACGACTGCTCATCGGTAATGAGTTCGTGCTCGACAAGGGCCTGGACGTGCCCATGGCCGAGCTGATCGAGGGCTTCCTGCTGCGGTACTACGACTCTGCGCAGATACCGCACGAGATCCATCTGCCGGCGCTGCCTGATGACCCGAATACGGTCGAGGAGTGGCTGACCAGCGTTCGCGGGAGCAGGGTGCACCTGCGCGTGCCGCAGCGTGGAGAGAAGCGCAAGTTGATCGAGTTGGCGGAGACCAACGCGCATCACACGCTCATGCGGTTCAAGATGCGCACGCGCTACGACGAGGAGCGGCTCAACGCCGCTCTGCTTCAGCTGGAGAGTGCACTGGCCTTGCCCGCGCCACCGCTACGAATCGAAAGCTACGACATCTCCACGCTTCACGGGACTCACTCGGTCGGTTCCATGGTCGTATTCACCAATGGCCGCACGGACACGGCCGCTTATCGACGGTTCCGCGTGCGTATGGACACGCCGGACGCCAACGACGTCGCGATGATGGGCGAGGTGCTGCATCGGCGTTTCTCGCAGGTGCGACAGACGGATGCACGCTTCGCGCAAAGACCCGACCTTCTGATCATTGACGGAGGCAAGCCGCAGCTCTCATCGGCAATGGAGGCTCTGCGGGAGATGGGCGTGGAGAACATCCCCGTCGTGGGCCTGGCCAAGCGCGAAGAGGAGCTGTTCGTTCCGGGGTGGGACGATCCTGTCGTGCTTCCTACTGGGTCCGAATCGCTCTACCTGATCAAGCGCGTGCGCGATGAAGCACATCGCTTCGCTATCACGTATCATCGTGAGTTGCGATCAAAGGCGATGACGGTCTCTGTGCTGGATGACATTCCCGGCATTGGACCTGCGCGACGAAAAGCGCTGGTCAAGACGTTGGGTTCAGTCAAACGTATGCGCGAGGCATCGGTGGATGATATCGCAGCAGTGAAAGGTATTCCACGCGATCTGGCCGAGGAGATACACGCGGTTCTTCACACTGATGAGGATTCCGAGGGGGAGATCTAGATGGCTGGACGCCCGCACGAGGCGGAGTGGGCCGAGCTCGAATCCATTGATTACTTCTTGGAGCATATCGCTCGCGCGGTCGAGCGTGGCGAGGTGCCGGGCGAAAGCTATGTGACGCTGTCGCCCAGGTATCTGGAACGACGAGCTGAGCTTGTCGAGA
>JAQIBK010000188.1 GCA_027859125.1 Actinomycetota bacterium
AATACCCCCAATTGGGATGGCAACCACTCCCGGTGCCATCCGATTACCGGCAAGATCGAAAATCGGATCGCACCGTCAGTGGTTGCCTTCGCATTTGGGCGTTGTCCAAGCGCGACGGCCGCGGACACCTCACTCCCCCATCGCCCGGTTCGTTGTGAGTTCCTCGAGAACCATTGGTCGCGTGGCAACGAAGGCATCACGCGAACCCAGAAGCTCCGACAGAGGAGAGAACAGCGGTGGTCCTAGGGGTGCCCCTCAGTATCCTTGTCCGCCTAGCGGCTGGTGCCACGTCGCTCCGGGAGGCTTCCCATGCGAAGAGCGAGGGAGAGCTTACGCCTTAGAATTCGATGCGGGACTGTCCAACCGGCAGGTCGCGCTCCCGTGACCGTTCGGGGATATGCAGCGTGAAGGCCGACCCGCGCGCCGGTTCGCTCGTGACCTCGATGCGTGCGCCGATCGATTCAGCCAGCCGGCGGGACACCGTGAGTCCGAGGCCGGTGCCCTCGCTCTTGGCACTGACGTGCGGGGAGACCTGATAGAAATCGTCGAACACGCGCTCCAGGTCCTCGGTGGCGATACCGCACCCGGAGTCCTTCACGGCGATCACCACGCCCGAGCCGTCCTGCGACACAGCTACGCTGACGTACCCATGCTCCGTGAACTTGACCGCGTTGCCCATGAGGTTCAGCAGGATCTGGCCGACGCGGAACTTGTCGGTCCGGATCAACCGCAGGCCCTCGGGGCACGTCCACCGCATGTCGATGCCCTTGGCTTCGGCCATCGGCCCGACCGTGTCGAACATCTCGCGGGCGACCGCGCCCACGCGGACCTTACGGATCGTGGGCCGGTCCTGGCCCGATTCGATCTTCGTCAGGTCCAGCACCTCGTTGATGAGTTCGAGCAGGTGCTGGCCCGAGTTGTTGATCATGCCGAGCTGCTTGCTCTGCTCCTCGTTGAGGTCGCCCGCCAGGCCCTGCAGCATGATGCCGGAGAATCCGATTATCGAGTTCAGAGGAGTCCGCAGCTCGTGGCTCATCGAAGCGAGGAAATCACTCTTGGCGCGAGTGGCTTCTTCGAGCTTGAGGTTCGTCGCACTCAGCTCCTCGGTGCGCTCCTGCACACGCTCTTCGAGCCCCGTGTTCAGCCGCTGGATCTCATCCTCCGCCTGCTTGCGCTCGGAGATGTCTGTGATGACGGCGAGGTTGTAGTCAGGAGTCCCGTCCTCCTTGCGGATCGGAACAATGTTGAGGTGTACCCAGACGATCGAACCATCCTTGCGAAGATAACGTGTATCACAGGCGTGACCACTCTGTTCACCCGCCAGCATCCTTTGGAACGGTGCCACGTTCTTCTCGACATCATCGGGATAGGTGACGGTGGCAAACGTGGTAGCCAGCAGCTCCTCGCGACTGTATCCGACCATGTCACACAGGCGCGGATTGACCCGCAGATAGGTGCCGTCGGTGCTGTTGACATGCGCGATCCCGACATCCGCGTGCTCGAAGGTGTCCCGGAAGAACTTCTGCGCACGGAGTCGCGCCCGCTCAGCCTCCTTGCGCTCGGTGATGTCGCGCAGCACCACCTGGACAGCGGGGAGGCCCTGACCCAGCAGGGGCGCTGCGCTGACG
The DNA here is from genome assembly GCA_027859125.1 of Actinomycetota bacterium. Classification (GTDB taxonomy): domain Bacteria; phylum Actinomycetota; class Coriobacteriia; order Anaerosomatales; family UBA3086; genus UBA3086. The sequence continues at coordinate 1,629 of JAQIBK010000188.1, forward strand.
TCCACGTCCACGGGCGTGCCATCGAGCCGCACGATCTGAGCTTCGATGAATGGGATGGTTCGACTGGTGCCCTTGCGGATCGGCTTCCGGACATGTGCCCGGGAATCGGGGTGGAACAGATCCATGGCCGATCTGCCGACCAATTCCTCGGGCGAGGAGGCTCCGAACAGCTTCAGGCACGCCTCGTTCACGAGAAGGATTTCATCGTTGTCCTTCTTGTTGCGGCTGACGAAGATGGTCAATGGGGAGCGCTCGGCAAGAGCACGGTAGCGTGCTTCGCTCTCCCGCAGTTCTTGCTCGGCCTGCTTGCGCTCGGTGATGTCGCGCAGCAGGACCTGGATCGCCTTGACGCCCTGGTCGAGGAAGGGCGAGGCGGTGGCCTCGACGTCCACGGACGTGCCGTCGAGCCGGAGGATCCGCACCTCGACCAGCGGAACCTCCTCGCTGTCCACGCGGATGCGCTCACGAACGAGCGAGCGGGAGGCGGGGTCGAACAGGTCCAGAGCCGATCTCCCGATCAGCTGGTCGGGCGAGGAGGTCCCGAACAGCTTCGCGGCCGCCGGGTTCGCGAGCACGACCTTGTCCTCGCGGTTGACGAAGATGGCCAGAGGCGAGCTCTCGGCCAGCGTTCGGAAACGGGCTTCGCTCTCCCGCAGTTCTTGCTCGGCCTGCTTGCGCTCGGTGATGTCCTGATTGCTTCTCACTGATCCCGCCCCTCAGCGGACTCTACTCGCGCCGAACCGGCATCCCGGTCCCGCAGCCACATATTGGATTCCCTCAGAACATGATACCCCCTCTCCCCTGAAACGCGATGAGAGCGCGGCCGGGCGGCTCGCTGGCGTCCTCGCATCACCTCCCTGATGCTTCTCCGTTTGGGCACGATTCCGCAGGGCCAAACGGAGGTGGTTGAGCAGCCGAGCTCAACGACCGCAAGGACACAGCTACAATGGCGGCGCTCAACGCTGCTTTACGCAAGTAGATTGGCGTTTTCAGAAGGAAGTTGAGAGCAACGGGGCAGCGAGTGCAATCGGGCACCAAATCGGGCAACAAGCTGGTGTCGAAGGCCGACTCGCAGCAACAGGGATTTTTGGGCACCAAAATGGAGCAGAAATGGCCTCTGAGCTGCGGCTTTGCCCCAAAACCGGCTCAAGCACGACGAAGTTGGGACCCTGATTTTGGGCCCAAAATCAGGCCAAAAAGGGCCTCTGGCCTGCGGTTATATGGTGCCCCCAAGGGAATTCGAATCCCTGCTGCCGCCTTGAAAGGGCGGAGTCCTAGGCCGCTAGACGATGGGGGCGTATTCATTTGTGGTGGGCCGTATAGGGATCGAACCTATGACCTTGGGATTAAAAGTCCCCTGCTCTCCCGACTGAGCTAACGGCCCATAGCCCTAGCCAAGCCCGCTGGCAGTGTGCAGGGCAAAGGGAAGTGTAGCGTTCGAGATGCAGGTGGTCAACGTGACCGACGCGACGGCTTCAGCTACGCTTGGACTCAGACGAGGGAAGGAGACCGTGAATGTCGGAGTGCGAAGGACTCATCACCGAGTACGAGATGCTGCAAGCGGAGATCGCTTCGAACTCCACATCCGTGGCTAACGTCTTCACGGTTTCAGCGACAGCGACTGCCGCACTGATAGGCTACGGCTTGCAGTCTGAGAACTGGCTCGTGTTCTTGTCGCCGTTCGCCCTACTCCTGCCATCGCTGTGGTTCGTCTCATCTCAACTCGAATCCACAACACGTATAGCGACATACATCAGAACCTTCATTGAGCCTGAGGTGGAAGGTCTTGCCTGGGAGAACAGGCTTGCCACCCTCCGCTGTCGGCAGCTTCATCCTGAGAGCAGGTACACGGTGTCGATCACCGGAATATACGGGGCGAGCGGACTGGTCTCACTGATTCTGGCGTGGTCATTCGCTCCATCAGACATGACGACCCGAATAGTACTGGCGGCTGTGAGCACTTCGCTGCTGGTGCTCACTTTCGTTCTGTCGATGAAGTGCAGGGCATGCCTCCTTCCGGAGACCATGACCGGGTATCTGAAGTCGTGGGAACGGCTGCGAGAACTGGAGCGCGAGCCCCAAGAGAACTGAACCTCGAACAAGGAGTACCTGTGGAGAACCTGATCGCATCATACGGACAGCCCGTCATCACGGTCGTTGCGGCAATCGCGATCGGATGGCTTTTCGACATGTTCGTGTTCGCGAGGCTCTCGATACTCGCGCTCAAGACCAGCTGGGTGACTGACGATGCTGTCGCCCAATCCCTGCACGGCATGCCCGTACTCTGGTTCACACTTCTAGGCATTCATATTGCGCTGCCAATGACGGAACTGTCCGCGTCCAGCTCCGAGACGATCACCAAGCTCCTCGTGGTCGGTTGGATTCTGAGCTTCACTGTCGGGAGCGTTCGCCTGACCTCCCGTATGATCAAAGCGTACACGGCGCGGGAGAACAACGCGGCGGCATCGAGCTCGATCTTTGTGAATCTCACGCGTATCACGATCGCTGCGATAGGCGCACTGATCGCACTGAACACCCTGGGCGTCTCCATCACGCCACTGCTCACCGCACTGGGTGTTGGAGGCATCGCAGTCGCGCTCGCGCTGCAGGAGCCTCTCTCCAACCTGTTCGCGGGTCTCCAGGTCATTCTGAGCAAGCAGATCCAGCCCGGCGACTACATCAAGCTCGAGGGCGGTCAGGAAGGCTACGTCTACGACGTCACGTGGCGCAACACCACGATCCGCATGTTCTCCAACGACCTCGTGATCGTTCCCAACGCCACCGTGGCGGCCTCGGCCATCACCAACTACACGTCACTCGACGCGCAGCACTCGGTCTACCTCTCGGTGGGTGTCAGCTATGAAAGCGACCTCGGACACGTCGAGAACGTCACGCTTCGGGTGGCCACTGAGATTCAGAAGGGCACCCTGGGGGCTGTTCCCGAGTGGGAACCCGGAGTCTCATTCAGCGGGTTCGGGGATTCATCGATCGACATGCTCGTGATCCTTCGTGCCGAGGAGTACGCGACGCGCTTTGCCATTCGCCACGAGTTCATCAAGCGCCTCCACAGCGAGTTCGCTCGCGAGGGAATCGAGATACCCTTCCCACAGCGTGTGGTGCATATGACCAGCGAGGCTTCGGCAGAAGAAGTCTAGCCGGCGCGAACGGTGTCTGCTTGGGCCAATGGCATGTTGTCGGACAGCACTGGCGACGCCTTGAGCAGCGACTCGTCCCACTCAGCAACCGGGTCCGAATCGATCGTTATGCCGCCGCCTGTGCCCCAGACCGCTCGCTGCCCGTCGTACTCCATGGTACGGATCAGAACCGACGAATCGAGATGCCCGGACCGCGCGACGAGCAGCGCGCCGGTGTAGGCCCCGCGTGGCTCGTGCTCCAGCTCTCTGATGAATCGCATAGCCGCTCGCTTGGGCGCGCCAGTGATCGATCCGCAGGGGAATACTGAGTCCAGCACATCGGCAAGGCTCACCTCGGGTGTCAGGATCCCATGCACGGTGGACTCCATCTGGTGGCAGTAGGGCGTGGGAAACACAGTGCAGAGCGGCTCGACCCTCACGGTCCCGGGCACGGACACCCGTCCCAAGTCGTTGCGCTCCATGTCCACGATCATCACGTGCTCGGCGCGCTCCTTTTCGCTGTCGCGCAACTTCTGCGTCCACACCATGTCCGACTCAAGATCGTCCCCGCGAGGACGGGTTCCCTTGATCGGCTGAATAGCCGCATGTCTCGATCCGTCGGCGGATAGTCGGATCGACATGAACCTTTCGGGAGACACGGACACCAGCGAGTCGGCTGAGTCGCCAACAAGCGCCGACATTCTCGAACCCGACCGCCCCATGAGGGTCGAGAATGCGGTGACGGGGTCGCACGCTGCCTCGCCACTGATCCGATAGGTGAGGTTCGCGACGTACACATCTCCGCGCTCGATCGCCTGTTGAACGCGCCGAACCGCAAGAACGTACTGCTCGCGATCAGACCCGAATACCGGGCGCAGCAACAAGTCGGCGCCGTGGTGTGCGGACACGCTGTCAGCACCGATGAGCACCTCCCAAGGCGTCGCGTATCCGCCGACCGCAGTCGCTTCTCTGTAGGTGCGCACAACGGCCGAGCCATCGTAGGCCACTACCGCTGCGGCGATTCGCTCATCGGAGCCCTCGAACACCTCCTCAAGCACGGCAGCGGCCTCTGCACACGTGCAGGAGAACTCGGAGACAGGGTCGATGCAGAACATGGAGTCGCCGCGGAACCAACCGCGCGCATCGGTGGGCGCGAGCACGAGGGGACGGCGAGCCAGGAACTCGATGCGGTCATCATGCATGTGCAGTGCATTTCGCGTCATAACGACTCCCGGGCACGAAGGAACAGTGCGGCCGCGGGATGCCCACTGGTGGGCTGACATACGGCAGGACTATGAGTACCGCCACATGGCGTCAGGTGGCGATGTCGGTTCCATGGAACAGTCGATCGAACTCAGAAGCGATAGCCACAACGGCGTCGCCCTCGCGTCCACGCACGGGCACGGCACCGGCAACGGCTGTCGTGAGGAAGATCTCCTCGGCGGCATCGTAGCCGTCTGGGGTGATACGCGCCTCGCGTGGCATGTATCCGTGGTTGGCCGCCACGTCGAAGACGACTCCTCGAGAGATACCCGCGAGCGCAGGCGGCGACAAGGGCGTGAGCAACTCCAGACCCTGGCGCACCCATACGGTGGCCTGCGAACCGTCGATCAACTCACCTGACGGGGACACGAGCACAGCGGCGTGCGCACCAGCGTCACGAGCGAGCGCGAGCGCCACATCCCAGAACGAGCGATCCGCCGGCTTGGCGGCGCCCTGCGGCAGACGCGGAACGTCGCTTCGGACGAGCGCGACCACCGGATTGCCCTCCACCGCAACGCTGGAAGGCGTCGAACTGATGTCGGCGACGATATCTCCGTCGGTGGACACCGTGAGAGTCATGCGCCCGTAGTCGAACGGCCACTTCGCGGCAGCCGCCTCCGCCTTGCTCCATGCTCGTCCAACCACCTCGTCGTCGCACCCACCTGCGCGCAATCGCGCGAGGTGCCTCTCCAAGAGCGGCAAGCGGCCGTCTTGAACACGTATCGTCTCTCTAAGCGCCTGCCGGGGCACACGACCTCCTAATGCC
>JAQIBK010000279.1 GCA_027859125.1 Actinomycetota bacterium
CCCCCACTCCGTCCCAACCGGGCACACCCTCTCCTCCGCCACCCCCGCGCCCGAATAGTGCTGGGAAGACCATCGCTCTCACACTCGTTGGTGTGCTCTTGGTCGCAGGTGTCGCAGTCGGTGGCTACTTAGCATGGGATACCTTCATCGCCGAAAAGGACGCTGACCCCGCCGGCTCCTCGGCCGTTTCTGATCCGGCGGAGACATCGAGTCCGGCCGATGAGGACACCGCCGACCCCGAGCCTGCAGCTGAGCCGATCGGTTGGACCACTCCCGAGGACGCTCTGGCCGAGCAGATGCCGCAGGAGTGGGTCTACGACACCCTGTCCGATGATGGCGAGATCATCGAGTACATCATCGGGCCGCCCAACAGCGAGTACCTCGATGTCGTCGTGGTCGCCCGTCAGCCCGACGACAGCTGGGTCGTCGAGGACGTTCATCCCTATGAACTGGGCAACATCGACGCCGACTACTCGGCTACGCCCGTCGACGAGGCCGAGTTCGTTGTCGAACTCTTCATAACCGCGGTGGCCGAGGACAGGGCCGACGACGCCCATGCCTGGACCATCTCACCGTTCTATGAGGATCCGGCGAGCGCGAGTTTCTCCAACGGGGACCTGCTAGGGTTCACGATCGTCGACTCGGCAGTTCAGGCCGACGGCACCACCGTATGGGTCACGGTCGACGAGGACTGGGTCTGGAATGTCGAACGCTACGTATACGTTTGCGCACCCACATCTGATGGCTATCGGATAACTGACGTGTTCCCGGGGTAGGATCGGCGATCCAAGGCTTCCGAGTGGTTGGTGAATCGGCCCCTGTGGTAAAGTCACCTTTGCAGTAGTATGTTATCTGCAATCCGCACGGCGTCACAGCGGTGCACGAACGTCCACTCAGGTCTGTTCCCCGTTTTGACATCGCAGCGAGGGTCGAAGCCACCGGGCTCGTACCGCCTCGCGCCGCACAGCACCGTGCAGCCCATCGTGCATCCTGCGGGGTATGCACACAACAACAATTGAACTCTCGAGGAATACTACCTCGCAATCTGCCCAGTGCAGACTCGCAGGTGCAGCTTTGCCATGGCCTCGCCGCCCGCGATCAGCACTCATGTCCCCCGCAACAGGAGGAAACGCTTGAGTCTCATACAAGTACGCGATATCCACAAAGTCTTCGGTCGCAAGGCCGACAAGGCTGTGGAGATGCTAAAGGAAGGGCAGGACCGCGAGTCCGTCGAAGCGGCCACCGGGACCACTCCTGCCGTGATCGATGCCTCATTCGACGTTGAGCGAGGCGAGATATTCGTGGTCATGGGCCTCTCAGGCTCGGGCAAGTCAACACTCGTCCGGTGTCTCAACCTGATCCACCGTCCCACCTCAGGACAGGTTGTGATCGACGGCATAGACATCGGCACCCTCTCCCCCGCCGAGCTTCGGGCCCTCCGCTCTGAGAAGATCAGCATGGTCTTCCAACACTTCGGGCTCTTCCCTCATCGGACGGTGCTCGATAACGCCATGTGGGGTCTCGAGGTTCGTCAGGTCCCTATGAATGAGCGCCGCACGCGTGCACTTGAGGCGCTCAGACTCGTGGGTCTCGATGGCTGGGAGGACTCCTATCCCGGCGAGCTCTCCGGCGGCATGCAGCAGCGAGTCGGTCTCGCCCGCGCACTGGCCACCGATGCCGACATCCTTCTCATGGATGAGGCGTTCTCGGCGCTGGACCCCCTCATACGCAGCGAGATGCAGGAACAGCTCGTCAACCTGCAGCAGGAGCTTCAGAAGACGATCGTCTTCATCACCCACGACCTCAACGAGGCCATGTACCTTGGCGATCGGATCGCCATGATGAAGGATGGTCGCATCGTTCAGATCGGCACCGCCGAGGAGATCCTTCAGGATCCCGCCAACGACTACGTGGAAGCCTTCGTTCAGGATGTGGACCGCTCCCGAGTGCTTACCGCTTCTGCTGTCATGGAGGAGCCGATCGCGACGATTCTGCGTCGCGAGGGTCCCAAAGCCGCACTCAAGCATATGCGCGAACGACAGATCACGGCGCTGTTCGTGGTCGACCCCAACCGTCGTTTGATCGGTGCTGCACTTGACGATGACGTCATCGCGGCCGTCCGATCCGGTTCGGGTAAACTCGATGACATCCTCCACTATGATGTCCTCACCGTTTCTCCCGACACCCCGCTCGTTGACTTGCTCATTCCGGCAGCTGAAAGCCGGCTGCCGCTCGCCGTCGTCGAGGACGGCCGTTTGGTCGGCGTGATTCCTCGCGTCACCCTGCTCGCCGCTCTTGGCGGCTCGCACCGCGATGCCATGGAAGACCAAAATGCGGCCGTTGCTACGGCAACACCGTCAACGGGGGTGGAGTAGATGAACCTCCAAGACGTCCGCATACCCATCGGCGACTGGGTCGATGCAATGGTGGATTGGCTCACCATTAATCTCGTGTGGATGTTCGATGGTATATCCGACATCCTCGGGAGCCTCATCGATGCGCTGGAGACTGCTCTGCAGTTTCCGCCTGCGCTCGTGACCATCGCCGTGCTCGCTCTCATCGCCCTATTCGCCCGCAACTGGAAGTTCAGCCTGTTCACCGCGTTGAGCTTCGGACTGATCGTCACCATGGGTCAGTGGGAGGCTGCGATGTCGACCCTGGCACTTGTACTCGTTGCCAGCATCCTTGCGGTTCTCCTCGGAGTGCCGCTGGGCATCATCGCTGCACGCAACCAGGCGTTCAGCGCCCTCTTGCGTCCCGTGCTGGACTTCATGCAGACGATGCCTTCATTCGTGTACCTGATCCCCGCGATCATCTTCTTCGGTATCGGCAAGGTGCCTGGCGTCGTGGCGACGATCGTGTTCTCCATGCCACCCGGTGCGCGTCTGACCGAACTGGGCCTGCGCCAGGTCGACGCAGAGGTAGTGGAAGCCGGTGAGGCGTTCGGCGCCTCGCCCGCCAAGATCCTGACTCGTGTCCAGATACCGCTCGCCCTGCCGACCATCATGGCAGGCATCAATCAAGTCATCATGCTCGCTCTGTCCATGGTGGTCATCGCCGGCATCGTCGGCGCTGGCGGACTGGGTGCCGAGGTGTTCAGGGGCGTCACGCGCCTGAACGTGGGACTCGGCTTCGAAGGCGGTCTGAGCGTGGTCATCTTGGCCGTGTTCCTCGACCGCGTCACCGGTGCGTTCGGGTCCAAAGCGTCCTCGCGGACGTCGAAATAGAGTACGTGTAATGCTCGACGAGTTTCCAAGGAGGAAATCGAACTATGCACAATGGATATGGAGAGAAGTCCCGGCTGTTCCTGAGCTTGGCGCTTGTGGCGGTTCTTGCCATCGGTGCGCTCGGAATGTTCGGGTGCTCATCGGACGATGAGAGTAACAG